>CAZLLU010000001.1:0-16005 GCA_964560855.1 uncultured Candidatus Peribacteria bacterium
AAGTTAAGTACGAAGAAGCTGAAGGTATCAAAGCTAAATTGGAAGCTGAAGGAGCTACTATCACCCTTAAGTAGACATAGGTCGAGAACCTGATTTTTTGGGTTTTTACGCCTAAGCTCTAACTTTATTTTATCAAACAGCAAACATTATGAGTATATCTGTAAACGATGTGATCGAGGCGCAAGCTCATATTGGTACGCTCAAAAGCGAGGCTCATCCAAAGACCAATAAATATTGGGCTGGTGTAGTCAACAATATAGCGGTGATCAATCCAGAAATCATCATAGAGCAGATCGAAAACGCGAAAAAGAAAATCCAACAAGCTAAGGCTGACGGGAAAGAGATTCTTATTGTCTCTGAAAAGAAGATGTACGCGGACGAACTAGAAAAGCTCGGTGAAAAATATGGAGTCAACTACCTCAATTACAAACTTCCTTCTGGGTTCTTAACAAATTTTGAGACACTCAAAAAAAGGATAGAATCTATGAATACTATGGCTCGTTTTGTCGATAGCGAATCGTATTTGTCTTTGACGAAAAAAGAGCAATTAGTATATAAAAGAAAACTTGCAAGAGTTTTGAAAATCTACAAAGGAGTAAAGGGTCTTAGTAGAAAACCAGAATTGATCATTGTGCTTGACGGACAAATGATGGATAACTTCATCAACGAAATAGAGAAGACACCTGGCACACAGAATATCGTGATCGCAGGGACAAATTTCTCTAGACGGTGGGCTGAAGACAGCATCATTATCGCTAATATGGGAAGCCACAAGAGCGTGGATTTTGTCTTGAATAGCATGTTCAGATAATCTCCTACCATAATAATGCACAGAGCAATTTATCTTTTCTTTGATGCATATGGAAGAAAAACTAACCCCAGAAACGGTGGCACCTATGGTAGCTGAAACCTCCAAAGAGGTGTATATGCCCAGTAGTACCGAGAAAAAGAGGGCAGTGATGATGTATCTCCTGATAGGGATCATTGTCGTAGCACTCAACAATCAGAAAAAGAGCGATTTCGAGTCTTTCCATCTCAAACAAGCGTTGGGACGGCGGGCAGTATTTTTGCTCCTGGTAGTCGTTACTTCCATATTTATGCTGCTCCCTATCCTTAAGTATATACCGATATTCGCGGTCATCGTGATGGTCGTATTCATGGGTATATTCATTAAACGTGCTCGGGACGGTAAATATAGCATAGCAGAAGAGAATAAGCTTTCTATATTCCATGCGCTCGGTGGATGGATCATGACACTTTTCGAGGTGAAAGAGGAAGGAAAAGAATGAAAAATGAATAATGAACAATGAAAAATGATGGAATAGCTTGAGTATACTATAGTCTATATAAATGCAAAATCATACATTATTCATTATTAATTTTAAATTATTAATTAGCGTATATCATGTCACATATTGAACTACTCAAACAACTGAGAGATATTACCTTTGCTCCACTTAAGGATTGCAAGGAGGCATTGGCTGAAGCAGGTGACGACCTAGAGAAAGCACAAGAAATTCTCAGAAAAAAAGGTATCGCAAAAGCAGGAAATAGAGCAGAAAGAGAAACAAAGGAAGGTATCGTTAAGATTGTCGAGAAGAACAACAAGACAGTCGGATTGAAATTACTTTGTGAGACAGATTTCGTAGCAAAAAACGAAAATTTCCAAGCATTGTTCGATTCTATCCTCGAGAAGATCACTGCAGGAGATAAGGAAATTTCTGCATTGGACCAGCTCGATCCAGCGATAGCAGAAGCAGTAGAAAATGAAGTAAAGGAATTCATAGGAAAAACAGGAGAAAATATGAAGATAGGAGACGTTTTGGTTACTACCAAAAAAGCATTCATCTACAATCATCCAGGAAATAAAGTAGCTACGCTTGTCTTCTTCGAAGGAGGCAATGATGATGCTGCCAAAGAGGTTGCATTGCAGGTAACAGCTATGAGTCCTACTTATGTATCATTTGAAGATGTTGATCAAAACGAGATAGCAAAGATGAAAGAAGAATTCTCAGCAGAACTCAAAGCAGCAGGAAAACCTGAAGCTATGATTGCACAAATCGTTGACGGAAAAATCAAAAAGACGTTAGCTGATTTCGTTTTGCTTGAACAAGAATATATCAGAGATGGATCCAAGAAGCTCAAAGAAGTGCTTCCTGAAGATATGAAGGTGCTCGCATTCGTTAGGATGGCGATCGGTTCGTAATTTTTACTACCTTACATAACAGACTAATGCAAAAGTATGATGTAGTGTTGCTGGTTGATGCATCGTTATCAGAGACAAACCGTAAAGAAACGGTTTCTGAATTCGAGAAACTCATCAAGAGTACTATCGTCGAACAGGACGATATAGGACTCCAACAATTGGTGTACAATTTAGGCAATAAGGCTTGAAATGACAAGGCATATGTGTATTCATATTATATTCAGGCTGAAGCTGAAGATTTGGATGTAATCAAAAAGAATCTATTGTACAACAAGGCGATCAAGAGGTATTACATCTTCAAGATGGACAAAAATGAAGAATTTTTGACATTCGCAAAAGTGAATGAGGAGCTTAAAGCAGTCATAGAAACATGGGATTCTAAGAAGCTTTGACAGAAAGTGAGCTTTTTCGCTGATAAGAAAAACGAAAAGTATCTCAACCGAAAATCCGTCACGATGTTGAAAAAATATGTCACTAGATTCGGAGATATCAAACCAAGGGCATATACCAACAATCCAGTCTCTGTACAGAAAAAGCTCAAGACAGCAGTGTTGAGAGCAAGAGAGTTAGGATTCGTAGAATACAAGAAATAATTATTTTCAGGGATAAGGATAAGGGGTATGGCGTAAGGCCTTTTACCTTTCACCTTCTACCTGATACCAAAAAAGGAATTTACCATTTAACAGTATAATACGATGGCTAGCAAACTAAGAAGGGTGAGAAAATATTCCCGAGACAAGAGAATAACCAAACATGGTTTCAGGGAAAGGATGCAGACAGCATCTGGAAGAGCACTACTCAGTAGAAGGAGAAGAAAAGGTAGAAAGCAATTGACTGTTCAAAGACCGTAAACCCGGTTTTTGAATTTTTTTGTTTTCAGAGGGGAAAAATCTTGGATACAACAACTGCGTAGATCATATTCATTGTTTATTTTCTTATCACAGATACCCATATGGCACCAAAAAAAACTTCTCAAGGGAAAAAAGAAACAAAAAAGACAAAGAATCCAGTAGCGAAGACGACGAAAACACCAGCTAAGAAAGCGAAACCGGTAGTAAATAAAGCGAGTAAAGCGTCCAAAGCGACTCCAAAAGTGACAGCGAGCAAGACACCTCTCAGCAAGCCAGTTAAGTCGATAAGCAGACATAGTAAAACGATTGAGATACCCGAAATCTTCAAGAACTTCTATAGGGAAGAAGGAAGGGTATTTTTGCGTAATCCGAGAAAATTTGCAGGGTTTCCTGATCTGCTTGATTTGCAAAAGAGAGGATATGATGATTTCATCAAGAAACATATCAACAAGCTGTTCAATAACATCAATCCTGTATGGGATATCGCTGGCGAAAAAATGTACGTCGAGATTGACGACATCAAAATTTCCGAACCGATAGATGATGTGAAGACGTGCAAGAAGAAAGAGCTGACCTACGGAGGTATCATTACCGGTAAAGTAAAATTGAATGAGGTCCGCGATGATGGAAAGAAGAAGACAGAAAAAACGTTATTCAGCAAACGCGCGAATATCGGTATTTTGCCGCTCATGACGCCATCCGCTTCCTATATCATCAATGGAGTCGAGAGAGTTATTATTTCTCAGATTATCAGATCTTATGGTATATTTTTCGCTAAGAAGGAATTCAGATATTCATTCAAGGTTATCCCTGAAAACGGACCACGGTTGGAGGTACAAGTAGAAAAATCTGGAGTCGTAGTTGCAAGAATCAATAAATCAAGGAAATTTCCTATCACAACATTATTGAGAATATTCTGAATAGAAACTGATGAAGGTATCAGAGAACTTTTCAAGGACACGTTCGACGAGGAAGATTTCAATTACCTCGAAACTACGCTCAAAAAAGATAGTACAACAGATGCATTATCCGCAGCAGAATTCGTCTACAACAAGATAAGACCAGGTGAATTGATCGATCAGGAAAGTGCGCTCAATTATATAAAAAATCAATTTCTCAATGTAGAGAGAATCTTCATGGGAAGAATAGCAAGAAGAAAAGTAAATGCAAAGTTAGGCATCAAGAAACCGCTCGATGGAGATTTAGCCAATGTCTTCGATGGTGAAGATTTGGTAGGTGCATTGAAATACCTATTTAATATCTCAAACTTTAAGAAAGGATATTATACTGATGATTCGGATCATCTTTCAAACAAACGTATCAGATCCATGGGAGAAATCCTCTATGCTCACCTCCAGCCGGTCATGAGAAAATTCGTGAAGAGCATCAAGGGAAAACTTTCTATCTTGAATCTAGAGAGCCCATTGAAAATTACGGATCTCGTGAATTTCAAAATCATTGATAATGCGATCAAGAGTTTCTTCGCAACATCACAATTATCCCAATTTTTGGATCAGATTAATCCGCTATCAGAAATCGAACATAAAAGAAGAATCACTGCCCTCGGACCTGGAGGTCTCAAGAGAGAGACAGCGAAGTTTGAAGTGCGTGATGTTCACCCATCCCACTACGGAAGGATATGTCCTATCGAGACACCAGAAGGTCAGAATATCGGTCTGGTTATTTATCAGTCATTGTATTCTAGAGTCAACGACGAAGGATTCCTAGAAACGCCAGCGCTCAAGATCAATCGTGAAGTGCCTGCAAAAAAGGATTCACTCGTAAATAGGATAGCTCATCGTGATATCCATGCATTGGATGCAAAGGGTAAGGAACTCAAGACGGTCATCGTCAAGGAAGACCATTACATAGATGAAAAGGCAGCCAAGGAAATCGAAAAGATTTATGGTAAACTCGGAAAGATGATAACAGTCAAACCGTTCTTCACCGACGAGCTCGAATATATCTCTCCTGAATTTGACGAGAAGTGCTGTATCGCTGATGCGACGACACCTATCGATGCATACAACAATATCACCGATGTTCGTGTAGCCGCAAGGCAGTTCACGGATATGGGAATGTTCCACGTAGGAGATATCACTCATATAGATGTTAATCCATCACAGATATTTTCACCGAATACCTCATTGATTCCATTCGTAGATCATAACGATGCGGTGCGTGCATCTATCGCAACCAACCAGCAGAGGCAAGCATTACCATTGCTCAAGAATGATGCACCATTAGTAGGAACAGGATTGGAAAGAGATATTGTACAGATGACTCATGCAGTAATCAAAGCAGAAGGTGAAGGAGAAGTCGTATATGTTGATGGAAAGAGAATCAAAATAAAATACAAGACAGGCATCAAGGAATATCAGTTGATAGTATTCGCAAGATCAAATAGTAAATCATGTATGCATCAAGTTCCTAGAGTATCATTGTGACAGAAAGTAAACAAAGGAGATCTTATCGCTGAAGGTCCATGTTCCGTAAATGGAGAGATGGCACTTGGAAAGAACCTGAGAATAGCGTTCATGCCATGGAAATGATATAACTACGAAGATGCGATCGTTATCTCTCAGAGATTGGTGAAAGATGATGAATTGTCATCCATAAATATCGATGAATATGAAATAGAAGTAGCAGATACTAAACTCGGACCTGAAGAAACAACCAACGATATCCCAGGAGTTTCTATGGTTAAGCTCAAGAATCTCGACGATGATGGAGTTATCAGAATTGGATCTATCGTTAAGTGATGAGATATCTTGATTGGAAAGATTACACCAAAATCTGAAGGAGAATTGACTCCAGAAGAAAAACTTATTCAGGCGATTTTCTGAGACAAATCCAAAAATGTAAAAGATACATCATTATATGTTCCATCAGGAAGCAACGAAGGAAAGGTTACCGATGTCGTAATCCTCGATGCAAAGAAAGGAGACAATCTGATGGCAGGTGTCAGAAAGAAGATTAAGGTATATGTTGCAAGTACAAGAAAGATTGAAGTCTGAGATAAATTAGCAGGAAAACACGGAAATAAAGGT
Organism: uncultured Candidatus Peribacteria bacterium; assembly: GCA_964560855.1. Lineage (GTDB taxonomy): Bacteria > Patescibacteriota > Gracilibacteria > Absconditabacterales > Absconditicoccaceae > CAJBLF01. The sequence continues at coordinate 6,108 of CAZLLU010000001.1, forward strand.
ATCATCTCTATCGTCGTTCCAGAAGAGGATATGCCGTTTACAGAAGATGGTAAACCAGTTGACGTATGTTTGAATCCGCTCGGAGTTATCTCTCGTATGAACATGGGACAGCTGTTTGAGTCACAATTAGGATTCATCGCTAAGCATTTCGGCGTCAGCTTCGCTGTTCCGACATTCTCCAAATTTTCTTCAGAAGATTTGGCTGAACTTACCAAAATGTGTGGATTCGATGATCTGAAATTTGATGTCTATAATGGAGCAAACGGAATAAAATATGATCAAAAAGTCACCGTAGGATATATGCACATCCTTAAACTCGTTCATATGGTCGAAGACAAAATCCATGCGAGATCAGTAGGGCCATATTCCTTGATTACCCAGCAACCGCTCGGAGGAAAATCAAGACAAGGAGGACAGAGGTTCGGAGAGATGGAAGTGCGGGCATTGGAAGCATATTCTGCAGTATATACTTTGCAGGAGATGTTGACGGTAAAATCTGATGATGTCGTAGGAAGAAATAAATTATATGAATCCATCATCAAGGGTCAAAAGTTTAAGATGGGAGGATTACCTGAATCATTCAATCTCGTTACCTACCTCTTCAAGGGTCTCTGCCAAAATGTAGAGCCATTGACTATAGAGGAACTTGAGGTTGTCCAGGAAGATAGGATCAAGAAGATTGTTAACCTCTGACTTTCCGGAGTCATGAAGAGTACAATCAACAACGAAGGAGAAACAACAGTTATCGAAGAAGAATCTGATGTAGGACAAGAAAAGGATGAAATCATCGATAATGTCATCCAAGAGATGGAAGACTTTGGTGAATTAGAGTAATTTTTTTAAACGATTATAGATGATAGAGGAGAAGTAATAAAACAATCTGTCATCTATAATCCATTATCTATAATAAATTAAAATAAGTCGTTTATTTTCTTACTAAGGAGCGTAGTATGAACAAAACAAAATTCGAGTGATTGATCGTGAGGCTTGCTGCCGTGGAAGATATCGAAAAATGGTCACACGGTGTCGTAGATAATCCTGATACGGTCAACTATAGGACAGGAAAGCCTAAGCAAGGCTGATTGTTTTGTGAATCCATCTTTTGACCAGTGAAAAATTACGAATGTAGCTGCGGAAAGTACAAGGGAGTGAGATATAAAGGAATCGTATGTGAGAGATGTTGAGTAGAAGTTACGAGTTCTAGAGTGAGAAGATCAAGGATGGGACATATCGAATTAGCTGTCCCTGTGCTACATGCACGGTACAAGTCAAGTCCGTCAGGATGAGTTAACCAATTGCTTGGTCTCTCAGCGAATGAGATAGACAAGATTCTGAGCTTCGTAAAATATATTCTGGTTCAGAAAGTCGACAAGGATTTTGAAAAGAAGATTAAAGAAAAAATCAAAGAGGATTTTGACGGAAAGATCAAGGAGCTCGAAACACTCTACAAGGAAGAAGTGTCCAAGGAAAAGGAGAATCCAAAAAAAGTTAAGGAGCTCGAGAAATTATTCAACGACAACAAAGATACGCTCGAAAAGGAATTCAATAGAATAAAATCCATTATCTCTGATTTGGATGTCGGTTCGACCATCTTCGAGAACGATTTCAGAAATATCTTCTCTAGATTTTCCGATCTCGTCGTTTTCCAATCAGGTCCTGAATCTATCCTGAGGATGCTACAGCAGATCAACGTAGAGAAGGAAATCAATAAGACTATCCAGATATTCAAGGAGACAAAATCAGAAGAGCAGAGAAAAAAACTCATCGCATTGATAAAATTATTGATTAGTCTGCATGTCTCAGGCGTTAAGCCAGAAAATATGGTAATCAGAAAATTACCTGTCATACCACCTGATTTGAGGCCAGTAGTACAATTGGAAGGAGGAAAATTTGCATCATCCGATGTTAACCTATTCTACAGACGCGTACTGATGAGAAATATCAGGTTGAAGAAAATGATCCAGGTTGGAATGCCTGATGTCGTCAAAAAAAATGAAATCAGATTGCTCCAGGAGTCAGTAAATAATTTGTTAGTTGGAGAAAAGGCTGGTGCTGCAGGAGGCAGTGGAGCAGGTATCAAAGTCTTCAAATCATTGTCCGATATGCTTTCCGGAAAGGAAGGTATCTTCAGAAAGAATTTGCTCGGAAAAAGAGTGGATTACTCAGGAAGGTCTATTATTACCGTTGGTCCTGAGCTGAGATTGAACGAATGTGGATTACCGATCTATATTGCGGTCAAGATGTTCACACCGTTCATTATTGGAAAACTTATCGAGAAAAAAATCGTATATACTCCTAAACAAGCAGAAAAGCTCATCAAGGAAGAATCGCCATTGGCGCTAAAATTCCTCGAAGAGGTAATCAAGGATAAATACGTTCTGCTTAATCGTGCACCGACATTGCACAGATTATCTATCGAGGCATTCAAGATCAAATTGATGCCAGGAAAGACAATCCGTATCCATCCGTTGGTGTGTCCTTCATTCAATGCCGATTTCGATGGAGATCAGATGGCAGTACATTTGCCAATTTCCGATGAAGCACAGAAAGAAGCAAGAGAGCTTATTGCAGCAGACAAAAATATTTTGAAGCCAGGATCATGAGATCCTACAATCACTCATTCGCAGGATATGGTGCTTGGAGCATATTATCTTACAGATTTTTATGATCAGAGAACACCGCAATATACTACAGAAGAGGAGCGAAAGGAGAAACCTATTGTAGGAATTTTCCCAAGCATAGATAATGTATTGGAGAGTTATGGTAATGGAGAAATTTTTGTGAAGGATAAAATATTGCTCAATTACAACAATGAACCTATCGAAACAACGGTAGGAAGAGTTATCTTCAATTCCATCATGCCTGAGAGGATCAGATTCATCAATACCAAAATGAAAAATAAAGACTTAAAAAAACTCTTGAGTAGGATTTTCGATGAATATGATATGCAGACTACTGTTTATGTTGCAGATGATATCAAGGATCTTGGATTTAAATACGCAACCATTGGATCAACGTCAGTAAATATCTTGGATATGAAAGTACCTAAAGGAAAAGAAGATGAGTTGAAAATAGGTGATCTTAAGGCGAATGAAATCTATAAGTATTATTATAAGGGATTCTTTTCTGAAGAGGAGAAACATAGGTTTATCATCAAAATCCGAAGTGATGTAAAGAAAAAAATAGAGGAGAGCTTAAAATCTATCACTGGACCAGGACAAGATCTTTATACAATGGTCGATTCATGAGCAAGATGATCACAGACGCATATGACGCAGATTGCAGGTATGAAGGGTCTAGTAGTTAACCCACAAGGAGAGATTATCGAATTGCCGATCAAGAATTCATTCGTTGAAGGATTGAGACCTATCGAATACTTTATTTCCGCACATGCATGAAGAAAGGGAAAAGCGGATACGGCATTGAGAACAGCAGAATCAGGATATCTTACAAGAAAACTCTGTGATGCTTCTCAAGAAGTTATTATTAGGGAACATGATTGTTGAACAGATAAATATGTCATTTTCTCCAAACAGGAATGTGAATTGAAAGGCGAAAATTTCTACGCTATCATTTCCGGAAGAGTGCTTGCAGAAGATGTATCAGATAAGAGAAAGAATATTATCTTGAGTAAAGATGATCTCTTAGATAAGGAGAATATCAAATTGCTTCAGGATATGGAAATAGAAGAGGTAAAAGTAAGGACACCATTAGTATGTCATAGTATCAGTGGTATCTGTCAAAAATGTTACGGAACAGATCTTTCTACAAGAAGATTAGTTGAAATAGGTGTCCCTGTAGGAATTATTGCTGCACAATCTATTGGAGAACCATCTACACAGTTGACGCTTGATACGTTCCATGAATGAGGAGTTGCAAAATGATGAGAGGAAACACAAGGTATTGATAGGGTTAAACAGCTCTTCGAAGTGAGAGATCCTAAAATACCTGCGATTATAGCACCATTTGATGGAAAAGTCTCTTTTTATGAAGCTAATAAGGTTAGATATGTAAAGGTTGTCTCTGAATATCAGAGAAAAACCTACTTGCTTAAACCAGGATATAAGGTAGAGGTAAAAAAGTGAGAAGAAATCAAAAAGGGAGGAGTCTTCGCATCAAAAGCCAAGAGCAAACTCAAAATCAAAGAATGAGGAAAAATTCTTGAAATCAAAGCTGACCATATTGTACTAGGTATACAGGAAGAATATGTAAAGACCATTACCGGTCTCAGTGCAATCAAAAAAGATGGAGAAGAAGTATTTAAAGGAGAAATCCTTACTACAGGATCATTGTCTGTCAAAGGATATAAAGATATTGTAGGTGATCTTGAAGCACAAAAATATATCATCAAAGAGATCAAAAAGGTATATGGATCTCAAGGACAAGATTTGAATGATAAACATATCGAAGTAGTTGTTAAACAATTATTCTCAAAAGTCTTTATCGAAGATTCAGGAAATAGTAGTTTCATACCAGGAACCTATATCAAATACGAAGAATTCATCAAAGTCAATCAAGAGCTTGAGGAGGAGGGTAAGAAGGCAGCCAAGGGAAAAAGATTGGCACTCGGACTTACGAATATCGCAAAGGAGACTGATTCATGGCTTTCAGCTGCATCATTCCAGGAGACGATCAGGGTTATGGTTGCTTCATCGCTCAAGGGATCTATCGATAAATTATCTGATCTGAAGTCTAACGTCATCATTGGAAGGTTGTTGCCGGTCGGTGAGATCTATAGAAAGGATCATGGAATAGATATTCAAGAATAACACTTATTTGTCAAGTAGGGCTTGAAATAAGCAAAGGAATCATTACAAAGCTATGCACTTCATTATAGAATTATTTAATTGCGAATTTCGGATTGCGTATTTAAATTCGTAATTCGTAATAAATGAATTATGAAATTTTATTAAATTAGTTATAAAGTAATGGCACACAAAAAGGCCGGTTGATCGGCAAAAAACCTTAGAGATTCGAAACCAAAGTATCGTTGAGTGAAGGTGTTCGGAGGACAGAAAGCTGTCGCAGGCAATATTATCATCAGACAGAAATGATCTAAATATGAATGCGGAAAAAATACCTATCTCGGTAGTGATTTCTCTGTTCATGCAAAAGTCGATGGAACTGTTGCGTTCAAACAAAAAAAAGTAGGAAGATTCGACGGAAGAAAATATCTCAAAACTGTTGTTGAAGTGAAATAACTTTGCAGTACAGCAATGTATCACGTTAACATTTTATCAATTCATCGTTAAATTATGACAATCGGACCAAAAAAGAAAATTTCCCAAGCGAAAAGCCGTACAAGACATTCCACTCGGGAAGGATTAAATATCCAAAGGATGGTAGATACCTATAAGATTTCCGTATGCAAAAACTGTGGAGCTAAGAAGCTTTCTCACAGAGTTTGTCCAGTTTGTGGATATTACAAAGGAAAACAGGTATTGACGATCAAGAGCAAGAGCAAGGAAAAAATAGTGGACGCATAATATATGGAGATGGAAAATTGAGAATAGAGAATTGAGAATAGAGAATTGTAAATGGAAAAATAATCTTTCAATATTTCAATCTTTACATATTTCAATTATAGTGAAGAAGATCTTTAGTCCCTTAGCCTATCATCCATGAATATCAAACAAAGAATCAATGCAAGAAAGATAGTGTTGTCCTATCTGTATCAGCATTGTTTTTTTGTTAATCTGACGCATCAGGATAAAGTGCTTACTGACTCATTATTCATTGATTATATTTTCAAGACTGATGCAGGGATGTATGAAAAAGAAAAGGAAAAACTCAAAGAGCAAATAGAGGCATACGTGAAGATATATACTTTAGAAAATTTCAAAGAATTCGCTGACTGTTTCTTCGATGAACGGCCTAGTGAGGACATCGATTTCGACTATATTTCCAAGGTCGGCATCCATTTCACGAAATATATGGATGAGATAAAAAACAAGGTAAATGAACATATTCAGACTTTTGACTACGATCAGATGGATCCTCTTGATCAGGCGATATTTCTTCTCGGCTATACCGAATGGAAGGAACTGGAGACACCAAAAGAAGTGATACTCAATGAAATGATTGAGCTCGCGAAGCGTTATTCTGATGAATGAGCACCAAAGTTGATTAATTGAATAATGCACAAGATAGTGAATTAAATAGTCTTATCATGAATCAAAAGAAAAACCCGGTGATGAAACCAGGTTTTTTTTATATTTGTATTTTTATATGCTTATCTAGGGTTGTTCCTAGTGATATAAGATTGTAATTCAGTCAGGCTAGTGAAATATCTCACAGCCAATAGTTTGTAGGACATATATCATCTGTCGGTATGGTAGATAGTATATTCCTTGCCATTAGGAGCTGTATATATCTGTGGAGAAAAAGTCGTATCTACTTGGTGATTCCATACTTGTGGAGGAGGATTGTTAGTATCGATATACGCACGAAGAGCTTCGATGGTGGTGAAATATCTTACAGAAGAGAAGTCGCTTGATGTATATCATCCTTGAGTGGAGGTCTGTATAGTATATATTTTTCCGTTTGCAGCTATGTGTTTGGAAGGATTAGTATTGGTAAATATCCATGATGAAACGCCATAGGTGTTGATATGGCAGTCACCAGGGTTCTTGCTATCGATGTATCTTGTGAGCGAATCACGGTTTGCAAAATATGTAATCACCTTAAAATTTGGTGAGGTGTATGCTGATCTTACAGTATCGAAAGTCACTGGATATTCCTTGCAGTTAGGTGCTATGTGGGAACCTGTAGCGGTACTTGGACTGCTAGGATCGATTCAAATTTCTTCATTGATGAGATCCTGGAGATATTGAAGATTGCAATCATTGGTGAAATCGATTTCATCTTCGAGCATACTCTGCATAGTATAGAGGAATTCTTCGTACATATTTTCATCTCCGGAATAATTTTCTACCAGGCTATCGAAAATATCTTGGATAGTTTCTTCATCTTCTTCTGATAAGGTACATCCATCATCATCATTAGTCTTTGTGGTAACATTAAATTTAAGCTCTCTATTTGCTATCGTAAGGACTGATGAAATCGTTTTATCGTATCTATTGCTAGATCTGAGATTAATAAACAACTGGTCGTCATTTTGGATCAGCGTGCCCGTTCATTTTTCGGTACCGTTTTCGTAGAGTATTCCATTATCATCAATGGTCGCTTGGAGAGAGAGCCCATCCTTGATACCTTCAATGGTTATCTCATTGGAATCGTAATAGGTCCTAAGATTAGCATCTTCCACTTCATCGAAATTCCATTCATCGGAATCTATGGCTTCAAAGCGTCAAACATTGCTTCGTGAGGAAGTGTTGCCGTCTCTATCTCTCGCTTGCAGCCTCCAGTAGTAACTATCGCTTGTCGCATCGAATTCAGTGCTTGGCCATCCAAAAGCTCCGGTAGTCGCTATGAATCCGGTATGTACGATATCCATGAAACTACTATCTTCCGCTATTTCGTAGACATATCCTTCGATTCCTGATCAGGTATCTGTAGCTGCTATCCATTCCCGCGTGATAAAGAAAAGATCTTCGCCGCTGAGCGGATAGGTAAGAGTAGGGGAGCTAGGTGGCGTAACATCTGATCCCTTGGTTGTTATGGTGAAGGTGCCGGTACCGAGTCCTATGGTGACATATCCCGTGATGGTCTGTGCATATCATGAACTGCTCTGTCCGATGGCTTTGATTTGGTTGCCGTTATAGACGAGTAATCCTGTAGTTCCTGAACTTACCATAGTAGACCCAGAATAGATTTCCAGTCGTCCTGAAGTGGTGACCGGGTCGAATGTTATGGAAGCAGAGACGCCAGTTTCGATTCATGAGACAGTTACCGTGCTTCCCGTAAAGATATCTACTGGCGTGCTTGTAAAATTAGTGAAAGTAAATGATCACGTAGTCGGTGTCTGGCTAATATCTCTTGTTGTTATGACAAACCCCGTAGTAAGTGAACCGATAGTGAGGGTTCAGGTGATAGTTTCGTTGTATCAATATCTGGTAAGTAGTTTGACTTGCAGAGTATCGCCATTACTGACGGTTCATGTAGTGGCATTGAGCGTAACTCAGCTTATGATCAGAGATCATGATGTTGTGGCAGGATCAAAGCTCAAGGTGACAGGTACAGTGATGTTGAGTACGCTAGCAGTAGATACGTTGGTAGTATACCAAGTATTCAATTGTGCAATTCAGCTTGATTGGAAAGAAATATTTTCTGGATAATCATCCCGGATAGCGAACACTTCTGCGATATATTTACTTGCGTCGTATTGTGAAGAGATTTCAACGAGAATATCGTTATCATCATATCTAACAGGGATTCCTTGTTTGTAGAGATTGAGTCAGAACATATAATTGATGTAGGTATTGCCAGTTGACCTGAATCATAAAGAGAATCACATATCAGAGCAGTTGCTGCTGAAGAGCGTAGTATTTGTTCATGAAAGTGTAGGATTAGCAGCATACAGACAAGAAGCGATATTAGTTCCTGTGGTCATAGATCATCCGTTAGGGAAAAGAGATGAACTGCTAGGTCCAAGATACGTATCGTTTCCGTTCGTTCATTCAAAATCAGCGGTATTGTCGTATAATTTGAACTCTCCATAATATTTGTTTCCAGGAGAATTGTAGAGTGCTTTGATTCCGATGGCATTTTTGAAGAGCATGATATCATTGAGGGTGTTGCCTGATGAGTTTTTCAAGGAAATACCCGCTTCGCTATTGTTATAGATAGCGGCTCTATTGATAATATTTTCTTGGGTAGTGAGATCTCAGAATATACCTATTTTATTTCTATATGCCTGAAAGTTATTGATGGTGTTTCTATTGGATCCATCAGCAAATCGTATTCCATATCCGCTATTGTTGTATACTTGAGTATTGTTGATGACGTTATAGTTTGAAGCATAGCTAAGATGGATACCAGCGATAAGATGATTGAAAGATTGCGTGTTGATAATGGTGTTGTGGTGCGAACTCTGTCCGAAATAGATACCGTATTTAGCGCTATTATATACCTGGACGTCATTGATAGTGGTATTGTTGGTAGCACCGTCAAATTGGATGCCCATGATTGCAGGTCCTGTAGGTATATTATTTATGTTGGAATAATATGCATCAACCTTGATGTTGTCGATGATGATGTTGTGCTTGTTGTTTGCGTAGAGGATACTTGTTGTTGCTCCACCGCCACTCTTGGTGAACCTTGTCTCGCCGTTTCCTACTAGCGCAATACAGTTGCCGTTGAAGACAAATCCATTACCGTCGATATTGCTGAATCTATATTCGCTGCCGGTCAGTATATATATAGTGTGGTCTTCGAAATTATATGGTGTGAAAAATGAACCTCCGGTGAGCGTCTTTACTTGGAAGGCGGAAAGAGAACATCAGTTTGTCTCTCGATTCTCTGTGTACACTGATCCTGATCAGAAATATTGATTGACGAGATTCTGCTGGCTGGTAGAGAGCGATGATTCTGGCTCTGCAATGTATTTAGTTGTTACATAATCAGCTCAGTCATGACCATATTGCTCTAGTACTCCATTATTATACCATACTGGTGTAATCTGTTTAGGTATATTCAAACCGAAGATATATCTTATAGGTTTAGTTGCAGTGAATGTTTGTATCCCTCTTAATCATGTCCGAGTGCTTCCATTCAATAACCATTGTCCACTACCATTTTGTGGGTTGGTAAATCGATCATATCATAAAGTTGTGGATCATGTATCTATTGATCCATATGACCATGACGCAATAGGTAGAATACTTCCCAATATCACACCAGATGATCATGAGTCAAAAGAATACCCTGTGGTGTTGTTAAATAATTTTAGGGTACCATAAACTTCAAACAGAGCGTTGCTTCAGTTGATTCATGTAGT
>CAZLLU010000001.1:16105-81589 GCA_964560855.1 uncultured Candidatus Peribacteria bacterium
GGAATGGCAACTTCATAACTACATGATAGATGATAAATGTTGAATGTTGAATGTTGAATGTATGAACTGTTATTTTATGGACTATTGTAAGGGAATTATAGATGATAATAAGACCTTACATACATTATTCATTATTAATTGTTCATTGTTCATTAGATCTTATCGTTGACTAGGATTATTCTTATCTATGTAGCTCTTGAGCTCTGAAAGACTTGAGAAGTATCTGACTTTCATAAGCTTATAGGACATAAATCATCTGTCGGTCTTATAGATTTTGTATTCCTTGCCATTAGGCGCAGCATAGACGATAGGGATAAATGATGTATCCAAGGTATGCTTTCGGATATCCTTGGCAGGATTCCTGAGGTCTATATATGATTTGATGCCTTGCAATGAATCGAAGTATTTAGGCGTAATGAATTCTTCTGCAGAATATCCACCGTATTGGCCTACGAGATTATAGATCTTGCCGTTAGGTGCTACATGGACCATAGGATCTTCGCTTGATGTCCGATAGTTGTTTCTGTATGTGTTGATGTGGCAATCTCCTGGATTATAGTAGTCGAGATGTCTGATGAGCGATTCACGGTTGATGAAATAATATCTGTTCATCATGTCAGGAGAATAATATGCTCCTTCTGTGACATCATATCCTATAGTATATTCCTTACAGTTAGGGGTGATATGATCTCTAGTGTCGATACCTTCATTGCCGAAGTCGTCTTCGACAAGTTCGAGAAGGTATTCGAGCGTACAGCTGCTGCTGAAGTCTGATTCATCTTCTACCATGCTTTGGAACGTATTGAGGAATTCAGAATATTTCGAGATGTCGTTATTGTACTCATCCTTAAGCTCTGCATAGATGTTTTGGATAACAAGTTTTTCCGCAGTACTTAGCGCACAATCGCTATCCTTGGTTGTAACAAAGAAGGCTCCAGTTCTTCCGAGAATGCTAAGTTCTGATGATACGGTTTTGTTAAATTCATTACTTGAAACGAGCTCTATGTAGATAGTATCGTTCGAAGAAACTAATCCTGTCGTTCCTACGCCGGTATTGTTGTTGATGAAGAGCATTCCCTTGGAGATAGTCAAGAGTGTAGGTCAAGTGAGACCAAAGATATAAATAGGATCTGATCTATAGACTGTATCCAGATCCGCATTCGTGATAGAGATAACTGGACTCACAATCATGATACCTGTTCATGCAGCGCAGTAGCTCTGTGATGTGCTGAACGTGATGATGTCTGATATTCCTCTCAATCCTACAGTATCCACAGCCACCATTCTTAGATAATAGGTTCCGAGAGGGAGTGATGAGATAGTAAGCTGTGTTGTTGTAACAGTATTAGGTAGAGTTCCGCTGAGAATGATATCAGTCATGCCTGTAGTCGTTGAAATCTCATACGCATAATGCGAAAGCTGAGATCCACTATCCGTAGAAGGTGTCCATGTGATGGTCATTGGCGTGGATGGACATGCGTATGTTCCGCTTGTTGGTGTAGTTATTGTAGGTGATGTTGGAGGTAGTGTATCCATAAATATCCTCTTTGCAGCGTTGGTATAGGTACAATCTCCTGATGTGCCGGTAGTGGTATATGAGCTATAAAAATAGTTCCGCTGATTAGTACCGCTAAGTTGTACTGGATAAGAAACGAAATCTTGGAAGATATCATGTCCTACATATCAACCTATATATCAAGTAGAAGAAGGATCAACCCGAGGTGAGAAATCTCCTGTTATGGTTGTTTGATTAGGTGCTGTTGCAGCCCGTTGTAAGATGATACCTGTTTTGTTGGTATAATATGATCCCAATGAAGTGCTAGTGATAAACTGTCATGTAGACAATGGTAAGAAATTTATCTCTCCTTGGAAATTAGGATCGCAGCCCGTACCTGAAGGTAAAGTTCATCATGATGCAATAACTTGGAATGGCTGTTCTCAGCCACAAGGGATACCGCCTCCTCAACTATAGAGGATGTTACAGATTGCTGTATAGTTTCCGGCAGGAAGTGATGCACCAGTTGTCCGCCGTTGTGTTGATCAAGTATTTAGTGTGGTATCGCTATAGACGATTTGTGTGCCGCCGGAAATGATATCTAGTCCGTATCCTGCTACGCTGTTTCCTTGACAGATAAATGATCCATTATTTGTTCCTTCGTAGAAAGATGTACTCACATCGAAGCTCGCACAATAAGGGAGATTCATGCTGAGCGCTGCGATACCTCCATTATCATCAAAGATGTATCCGTTGTGGACGCCGGAGAGGATAGAGAGCGTATGATCAAAGTTTGTTCATGTCTCGATTTCGTTGCCAGTAAAATCATAGCTTACGCCAGCGAACATATGGAAATCACCGACTCCACTCAATGTATGGTTGATCTGTCCATAAATCTCATTGGCTGCTGGGATATATCCTCAGCTCTGTGTGCTACAGTTGGTGTAGAAACCGTGTTCTATGGTCATACCATCATAGCCGGTAGCGGAATAATCTTGCAATGCGGTTAGATTACCACTATCCAAAGGCCGGATGGTCCGTCATCTCTGGTTGTTATAATAGATTCCTCTGAGTTTATCTGTACAGGTAATAGCCTGAGCTCAGTTATTGATTTCGATGGTTTCGTTGTATCCTGTCTCTATTCCTTCCCAGAAAATGATACCTACGAAGTCGTTTCCTCCGTAATTGAAATGGGCGTTGGAATAGTATCCCGTATCTATCCAGGTGAAAATGGAAGAAAGCTGGTCCTCAAATGGAAGTGTTTGAGCATACATGAATTTGAAGGTCGTAATAAACGCCGCCAAAAAAACTGCTGCTCCGATAAAAAACCTCTTGAGACCTGGAAGTTGGCGATAGTGATGCTTGATAGTCTTGATCATTGCTATGATTTCAAACAGTAAAGATTAATATACGATACTATTATATTCCCGGAGAGCGAATAATCAAAAAAACACTGCCTTTGTACCTATATTAGGTTGACAGTATTCTGAAAATAGTTTTAATATGCTTTGTGATATATTTCTCGCTTCTAAGGCACAATAGTTTGAAATATTTTCGGGATGTGGGTGTCTTCCGTATACGTGGTGAAGAGTTTTTTTTCGAGATACTGGAGGTTATCCGGCGATAGGGTAGGTACTACCTTATTTTTGAATAATTCCATGATCGGAGGAATCTGAATATTATTTTTTATTTTTTCATACTGGAGGTACATTGCGTAAGTGACTTCTTCATTGGTTCCGACACATTCGAACGGCTTGATGCCTTCGATACCCAAAAGCTCTTTGTAGAGAGAAGATAATCCTTCGTTGTCGTATAGCTCCTGGCCGAAAATCTTGAGTGCATCTTCATCGCTGATGAATGGTCTCAATATCACATAGACAAAGGCACATTTCGGACAGTGGCCGCATCGGCGATGCTCCGTAGTTTTGTTGGCTTCTATGATCTTAAAATTGTTGTTGCAGCTGCTGAAAGTATCGAAATATTGAGGATAGCTACTGAAAAGCTTCGCTATCTTGAGTTCGTAGAACCCTCTCAGAAGGCTGAAATACGTGATATCAGGGGAAATATATATTTTGACATACTGATCAAAATCTGATTCAAATTGATAGCTTTTGGATCGTTGATGATTGATCTCTATCCCGTCGAGGACAGTGTTCCCTTCATTGGCGCTTTTTTCATTGGACATGACGATATATTTGTAATCATAGAGATAAGCAGCAGTCACGAGGACGAATGCTATGATGCCGCTGATCGGTACATGACCATTGTAATATCCTTGAGTATTCATCTCAAAAAGTTTGGGATCCATAGTTCTTTTCATGACCAATCTCGGAACGCCCACCTTGTCGTTCACGGCTTTATGGAGATAATAATCCTTTCCGAAAGTAGAGGTGTAAAACGGTATATTCAGTTTTTTGATCAATTCGATGCTGACGAGACTATCTTTACCGCCCCCAATTGCGATCATGGTCATGTCAGAATTAGTGAGGAATGGCGTATTTGGACTCTCTTGATCTCCATCAACGAAGTGCACGATGTCCTTTGGCGATATATTGTTGGTGAAGAAAAATTCTCCCAGTCATTGGACGTAAAAAGTGGTCCAGAATTTCTTCTGGTCTTCTGAAAGCCTTCCCTTTGTTACGATGAGTTTCTTGGTAGGAAAAAGCTTGTAATAGCTTATGCCTATAGCAAGGGAGAGGTGAAAGAGGAGGGTATCCATGATCTTGGGGTCTATGGTGTTGATAGGTGAAAATCCTGGAGAAGTGAAATCAATGACTTCCGTGAATTTGACCTCGTTGTCGAAGGAATAAAAAAAAGACGCTTTGAGGGTCTTCGGGTCAAAAGCGTATCCATCGAAAGAGAAGGTCTGAAAAGCTTTCATTCCTTTAAAAGGAAAAATAAAAGTCATCTTCACCATAGCTATCGTAGCTGGAAAATCAAGGATAATATTTTGTTATGATATATCATTGACGTTTAATGAAAAGTATATATAAGACGAATATAAAAACATAATGAAATTAGGACAAATTTGTCTATTTTTTTATTTATGTCTGTTTTTGCGATTTTGCCATTTTTTTTCAAATTGCATTTATCAAGAAAAAGACTATGTTCAAAATAAGAAAAATCTTATATCCTTATCGAGATATATGTTTCCTTTTGAGGAATTTCACAACAAGAAAATAGCCATCCTCTGATACGGAAGAGAAGGGAAATCCTCGCTTCAGTTTCTCCTAAAAATCGGAGTTCTGCCAAGGGATATCACTATTCTTGATGCAGTGAAAAAAATAGAAGAACTGACAACAAATTTCGAATATCTCGGTCAGACGTTCGGGATAGATCCGGAATTCAATCTCATCTTCTGAGATAATTATCTCGATGATCTTAAATCTTTTGATATCATAATCAAAACGCCGGGAATCTCGATCTATCACAGCAAGATTTTCCCTTACAGAAAAAAAATAACAACACAGGCACAGATATTTTTTGATCATTATCAGGGAAAAATAATCGCAGTTTCTGGGACTAAAGGCAAATCGACTACCGCAACCTTGACTTATGAAATGATAAAACGTGCCGGCAAAGACGTCAAACTTATAGGAAATATCGGTAATCCGGTACTGAACTATCTCGATATGGAGCATCCGGACTCACAAAAAAGTGAATATGCAGTGTTCGAGATTTCAAGCTATATGCTGGAATGACTCGTCAAAAAAAATTATATCAGCATTTTGCTCAATATCTATTCAGATCACATCGATCGGCATAATGGTTTCGAAAACTACAAAAATGCCAAGATGAATCTACTCAACGGCAGTGAGCATAATCTCGTAAGGGATGAAATTCTTGAAAAAAATGATTTCACTGATGAACAGATAAAAACACTACATATCAATACCTTTGGGCACAAAGGGGAGTTTTCATACCAAGAAGGGGAATTTATGACGAAGAATACGAAGGTGTTTAGCAATGAGGGGATCCTCATCAAAGGAGAACATAATATGATGAATATCTCTGCGGTCCTCGGTGTTTGTGCAATAATGAAGATAGATCCTACCATCCTCAAAGATACACTCAAGGAATTTAACTGACTTCCACATAGGATGGAAAATGTCGGAAAATTCGGAGGTATTACCTGGATCGACGATGCTATCTCTACGACACCAGAAAGCACTATCCAAGCTATCCAGACGTTCGGAAATGATGTCGATACAATATTTTTATGAGGAACGGATAGGGGATATGTTTTCGATGATTTGATTGCTTGCATTCGTAAACATGGTATCAGGAATGTAGTAGTATTTCCGGATTCATGAAAGAGGATTGCAGAGACAATCAAAGACGAGGAAATGCCAACAGGAAAGGAAATCGTCTATACAAAGATATTTCAGACCAATGATATGAAAGAAGCAGTAAAATTCGCTTACGAGTTTACAAAAAACGGAAAGATATGTCTGCTATCGACAGCGTCTCCAAGCTATAGCATTTGGAAAAATTTTGAGGAAAAGGGTAATTTATTCCAGCAATATATCAAAGAATTTGCATAATTTTACCTATATTATCCGCTAATTATGAAAAGATTGATATTGTTGTTATCCGGAATGGTATTATTCGGATTCACGTTTGCTCATCAGCCGAGATTAATCTTTGAACAGCCTATCGGACAGATCGTAGCGGTCGAACATCCTGAAATTTCACAAGCATTTTATGGGATACTTTCTGGTCAAACAGATATCTACCAAATTATTTCTGATACGGGATTCTTGCTGTATGCAAATATCGTAGTCCCTGATCAGGAAGGGCAGAGGACAGATTTCGTTATAGAAATAGTTGAACCCGAGAATGTATCGACGAGATTAGAATGAGCTACGCTGACATGGACAGATTTTTTTGAGCCATTCGGTGGCGATGCATATCTTAAGTGACCGAAATTCGAAAAACAAGTTGGTCCTGGGGTCTATACTATCAAAGTCTCTAATCCTGATAATCAAGGGAAATATTCGCTCGCTATAGGGAAGATCGAGAGTTTCCCATTTAATGAGATGGTAAATACCTATAAACTGATGCCAACGCTCAAAACGGTTTTTTTTGAAAAGCCACGATATACTACATTCTGGAATTATGTATGATTGATGATAGTAGTGACAGGTGGGGTGATGATTATAGTGATCCGATGAATAACAAAGTTGGTGAGATATATCAAACATAAATAGAAAGAATTAAGTTTAGAAGCCAAATCAGCGATAATAATAGGCAATTTTTTGGTAACCAAAAAATAAAAAAATTAAAAAAAGGGATTGCGATATGAACAAAGACATCAAGTTTTCCTAAAAATGGAATCAGTAAATTATCTAAGAATCTGAATTATCCGTTGCTCTTGTCATTTAGTTTGAAAATGATCCATAAATCACTATACTTTCCGCCACGTGCATTTTTTTTATACTCTTTAAACATATATGACAGAAACAGCTTTAGTACTTATCGATTTCCAAAATGAACGATTAGATCCGGAAAGCGAATATTATGTAGGCGATGTTCAGGAGACTATCGCAAAGGTAAGATATCTTATCGATCATTGTAGGGCAAGAGGGTACAAGATCATCTGGACTAAACATAGGGAACATGACTCGATAGATGCGTTCGGTCCAGAGACACAATTTATCCCAGAGCTCGGACATCAAGAATCTGATACTGTTATTATCAAGAACAAGATCAGTCCATTTTACAATACCTCATTGGATCAGGAACTGAACGGAATCAAGACCGTCATCGTTTGTGGAATCCTTACCAATCTTTGTGTCAGAAGTTTTATTCAGGATGCTTATGATAGGGATTTTAAACTCACTGTCGTTAAGGATTGCTGTATAGCACATACTCCAGAGATTCAGGAATTCACCTTTTTTGACCTTCATCAGACGAGAGAAGAAATAGATTTCACCAGCTTCAAGGAATTTGTAGAATAAAATAAAAAACAAATTCGCGTAAGCGAATTTGTGATAAATGCTTCGCGATAAATGCTCCCCCGCAGTCCTGCGAGGTCGCGATAAAAAGATAAAAATTTAACGCCCCGGGATCTCTCCGGGGCTTTTATCATTTTATCGACCGAAGGTCGTTTATCTATCATTATTTAGTCGATAAACTTCTTGAAGTCTTTGAGACTGTCGAATGATTTGTAGACAGAAGCAAATCTAACATACACTACAGGATCTATCTTCTTGAGCACTCTCAGGACGTCGTCACCGATTTCCTTGGAAGTGATCTCGTTTTTGTCGATGGACCGTTCAGCTTCGAGATTGTTGATAAGGTTTTCTATCTGTTCTCTATCAATCTCTCTTTTTGCAAAAGCCAAAAGCAAAGCTTTCTTGAGCTTCTGCCTATCGTACATTTCCTTGCTTCCATCTTTTTTGATGACGACCAATTCAGTAAATCATTTTCTTTCGAATGTAGTGAATCTATGTTGGCAGTATTCGCATTCTCTCCTTCTTCTGATGCTCTGTCCGTCTTCTATGACTCTCGAATCGATGACTTTCGTTTCCATACTTTGGCATTTCGGGCACTTCATGACTTTATTGCTATAATATAAATGAATGATGAATATTTATAATGAATAATGAATAACGAAAAGTGAATAACGTCGGTATTTGTCTTTTTATCGACTATCGTATGTATACGATAGTTTATGATAAAATATTACATTCATTATTAATTATTAATTTTTAATTGTTAATTTGCGAAGCCGTAGGCTGAGCATTTATTGTGGCATAAGGAATCTCTTGTTGTAGTAGGTGATGTTTTTGAGGAATCCCTTGAATCGGATGATGTCCTCACTGATAATTTTCTTCTTGGTTTCTTCAAGGGTTTTGCTGCTGTTAGTGAAAGATATCCGGTTTTCGTAGCCAATCTTGAGATAGTCTTTGTTGTCGTCGATCTCTATCCGATGTTTGATGATTTCATTGAAATCAGCTTGAAGATTATCGATAATCTCAATAATCTTGGTATGATAGTATTCGTCGACGCTCAGGATATCTTGGACATAGATTTTGAGAAGCAACTCTGTGCGTAGCTTCTTATCATTGGTTTCGTCTCTCAGATAGGTGAGGTAGATGAGTAAGCCGAACAAAGTCTCTCTGATGGTAGCGAAGATGCCGATGATGGCAAGATCGGAATAGTCGTTTTTCAAAAGAATCTTTTGCTGTGACAAGGCTCTGGTGAATGCTTTGCTGACCCGGAAATCCAGATTGTAGATATTCTCTTTGATATGATAGATATCTTGTTCGTTGAGCTCTTTTTTGAGCGTCTTGATGAAATGCTTTCATTCGAGATGGATAGCGATGTCTTGGTAAACAGATTCGATAAACTGATTGTCCGTCAATTTTACCATACCGGAGATTTCGTGTCCGGTGAGTCCCTTGAAGAGCTCTATGAGTTTCTTGTTCTTGATATAGAGCCTAATATCTTTGGGATTGATGTCTTGGAGTATGGTAGCGAGGAATGTTTCGTCGAACGATTTCAATAGGGCTATATTAGAATAGATGTTCTTGATGTCCGTCTTGTGTGGCAACAGGAATTTCTGTTTTCATGCCCTGACGTTTTCTGCCGTATGCTTGTAAAAAAAGACATTCTTGCCGTATTGGTAGAGGAGCCCTCCGTAATACAGTAGCGTATAATTTTTTTCATCGAGTTGTTCTTCAGCTTCATAGAATCCACGGATGATAGGTTTTTTAAACAGTCTGAGAAAGAAATTATCTCCTCTGGATACCCAAGACCCTCAGATCAGGGTGATATAGAAATTCAGTATTTTCTCCATCATCTTGGACTCTTTTTTGATTCTTTCGGGTATTTTGAAGCTTTCGATATTTTCCACATCCTCTCCGATAGAAGACATCAGATCGTCCAGATCTTCCTTGATTGGCTTCTTGCTATCTTGATCTCTAAAGGTCGTGATGATGTATTTCTGTACACCGGAGAAAAAGTTTTTCTTGAAATTTCTATAATCGGTGATATAGAGCAGGAAGTTTTCGAGCTGATTTTCGTCGGTGCGGAAACTCTTGATAAAGGTGTCGAGAACCTTCCTGTCGAAGATTTTTGCAATCACGGTGTCGGTGATTCAGAACATATCTGAATCGATAAAGAGATATCTGAGCAGAATATCAGCAGGGAGGACGGATTGCATGATTCTGGTCTCGATAGCGGAAAAATTCTTTTTGCCCGTATATTCCTTATGGTTTGCAATGAATTCTGCGTAGATGCTTTTGGAGTCTGCTTTGAGCTCATCATAGAAAAGCCATGCATAGATATCCGTGTCTGTTGCTTGAGGTTGGACGAAGATCTCATTTAAATTTTTGTATACAGAAAAGAGCATCAAAAATATTTCTATCTGATTCAATAATTCCTTTTTCAATGTTTTGATAACGGTAGGATCGGCTTTTTTTCCGGTCTGTTGAAAGACGAATTCATAAAACGAGAACATCACTTCCACAAATCGATTGTAATTTTTTTCCTTGTCTTTGTGTGGAAAGATTTTGAGCCTTCCCATAAAAATAAAGCTCAGGAGAAAAATCGTATAGAGAAAGTTGAGATAATATTCCGGAGGATGGTGTCTGAAGACGTCCTTTACGTAGAGTGCTACGACTAGGGCAAGATTGTTGGATATGTTTGCAGGTGAGAAAAATCTGTAGCCATTGAGATTTGCTGTAGCACAGTAACTATAGTAGGTATCTATATCTTTGGGCTTGATATTGGGTTGTTCTCCAAATCCGATTTTGAACTCGAAAGGGTCAAGCGTTACATCAAAGAGATTCAGTTTATAATTTTCCACAATTTTTCTGTTGATCACAGAAAAGAACTCCTTGGTGGAGATGAACGAGATAAACATGCTGGCTGGATTGATGGTCTGTGCGACGATTTCGTCGGGAAATAATGAGAGGAGAACTCTTTTGAAGAGTTGCATATATAGCTATATAAGCGCTAAAATCTATTGGTTTGTCTGCTTGGAGAGTACTTTGACTTGGTAGTGTAACGTCTCTCGGGTCTGTCTAGGGTTGATATCGAAGAGTACGAATTGGTTCCCATCTTTGTCGGTTTCTATGCCTTTGACCAATCATTCGATGTTATCAAGTTTCTGCATTTTCCCTATTTCAGGAGTGATGCCAATTGTATCGAAAATGAGTTTACCGACTTTTTGGACGTTCTGTTGCTGGTAGAGTTTTCCGTATCCTTCTTCGGGAGTGATAGTGAGCTTCCTGGTCTTACCGATCTTCATACCGACGACGCCCTCATCCAATCCCTGGATAGCCTGGTTGGCTCCCACCATGAATATGAGCGGTTGCTCTTCAGTGTTTTGATCGAAGATAGTCCCGTCAGGATATGTCGCTGTATAGACGATCGTAACTGTGTCGCCTACATGAACTTTGTTTTTGCTATTGCATCAGGTCATGACGAATAATGAAAGTGATGCTATGGCGAACAAAGTGAGGATTTTTTTCATCGTTGTGTTTTGTATATGATATAAAAGCAATAGGTGCGATGCGGATAGTGTAAGCATATATGGCTGCAATGCAACGGGAAATATTACTCTCTGATTCTGTCTCCGATGAATTTTTTCCGTGATTTTTGAGGGGTATCTATGATATTGATCTCTTCGTATCCGAGGGGAGTCACCGTGGCTCCGGTGTCCACTTGTTGCTTCTGATACATCTCTTCGAATTTGACGATATATTCGTTGCTGAGCAGCATATTGTTTTCATGCTCAAGAAAATATTTTGCGTATTCCGATTTTTCATAATTCACGAGGAAGTTCTGGGTGAATGCTAATTCATCGGTCTTGATCTGTTTTTGGATGGTTGCATCCTCGATGGCGGTCTCGATGGAGACATAGTTTACATAGGTCCTGATAGCGATAATCATCGCAAAAACATCCAGAATTACAATTCCGTATTTGATGCGATTGGGGTATCTCCTGAGTAATGCGTATATGGATTCCATAAACTAATGAACAAGTAATAATTAATGATAATGGAAATGTCTTTGTATGAACTATTGTAGATAGCTGGTAATTTATGAGTAATATGGTTGAAAATTCAAGCGAAAATACTAAAAACCAGTATACAATTCTAATAAAAATGGTTTAAAAATTTAAAATTTAAAATTTAAAATTATATTTGATATGGCTATCCGCAGATTACCTGAATATCTTATCAATAGGCTCAAAGCAGGGGAGATCGTTGAAAGACCTGCTTCTATCCTCAAAGAATTAGTGGAAAATAGCTTGGACGCGTGAGCTACGCAGATCAAGATAGATATTCACGATGGCGGAAAATCACTTATCAGCGTAGAAGATAATGGCTCATGAATAGAATTATCAGATATGGAACTCTTGTTCGAGAGATATGCGACTTCCAAAATCAATGGCGAACAAGATTTATTCAATCTTGTCAGCTACGGCTTCCGTGGAGAGGCATTGGCCAGTATTGCCGAAGTTAGCAAGACGACTATCATCTCCAAAACCGAATATAGCGAGATCGGGACCAAGATTACAAAAGTGTGAATGGATCCTATCGTGAAACATCAGCCGGTAGGGTTCGTCCATGGAACTATAGTTACCGTAGAGGACTTATTCTACAACGTGCCTGCAAGACTCAAATTTCTCAAATCATCACAGACAGAATTCTTCTATTGCTACAACTACATCACCGATATCGCGATCATGCATCCCGACAAGGCATTCATTTTCAAAAAGAATGACAAAATCGTTTTTGATCTCCAGCCAAGAGCATCATTGATGGAAAGGATTCAGGATATCTACAAGAAAGATCGATCTCCACATATCAAGGAATTGCAGCATACGGCTGAGGAATTGTCGTTGTATGGAATTATCTGAAATTCACAGCTTCTGTTTTGATCAGCAGAGAATATCAAGATTTATGTGAATAAGAGGCCAGTCCAGGATAAGATAATCAAGAAGGCATTGATGGATGCCTATTATAGGCAGATAGCACCGAACGAATATCCACTCGCATTGCTTATGATAGACGCGAAGCCGAGCTTTGTAGACGTCAATGTGCATCCAAGGAAACTAGAAGTGAAATTTGCAGATTCCAGAAAAGTATATGATCTCATCTATTCCAATGTTATCAAGTCGCTGGGTGAACATAGGATTTCTACTATCAGTCAACAATTTTCCAGGATGGAAGTTTCGGCATCATCTACGCCGGTGGTCGAGCAAAATAGTATGTTCGGGGTAGAGGATTTTGCTACAGTAGCGCAACCAGCTGTTACGCAAGCAGTTTCGTTAGCTACAGAAACCCACGAACAGTTGCGAGACAAAGAGATTGGTGATTACAAAGTTATCGGGCAATTACGGAATTCCTATATATTAGTCGAATCGGCAGATTCGTTATTCTACATCGATCAGCATGCATTAGCAGAAAGGATTCTGTTCGAAAATATCAAGGCAGGAGTGAAAGATGGACATCAGTCAGAAATATTATTACAACCTATCACTATTGAAATAACAAACTTACCAAACATAGATCAGAAGCTAGATGAAATCAATGCACTTGGATTCGATGTCTCTATGATTGGCGAGAATAAAGTCGCTATATATTCTGTTCCGCAGATTTTTTCCGTCTACAAAATCGATATGGAGAGCATATTCAATCACATTCTCTATTTGGAAAAAATAACATTCGACCATATCTTGGATAAAATCTTCGCGACACATGCGTGCAAGGTTTCCATCAAGGCAGGGGATAGACTCTCACTGCCAGAGATGACGAATTTGGTGAAAGAAGGCTTATCTGCTATTTCCTGACTTTTTGTCTGTCAGCACGGCAGGCCGTTTTTCATCAAAACACCAAAGGGTGATATCGATAAATTCTTCGACAGATAAAAGCTCCCGTTGGTCGTGATAAATTGATAAAAGGTCCGCTTGGGCGGACCGATAAATATTTTGCGATAAAAAAAGTGGATGTAGAGGCGGATAGTATCCGCCTAAATCAATATTGAAAGATTGTCGAAGAATACTTGTTTTCTATATCATCGATATATGAAAATGTTTTTCTTGGGGATTTTGTTGTTATGCCGAATCATATCCATGTTATCATAGATATTGATAATGTAGGGGACGCTCACGAGCGTCCCTTACGTCCAAAGAAAAAATTTTTATCGTCGCTTATATGAGCATTCAAAGCTGTTTCTACAAAAAGAATACATGAAATGTGATTGAAAACGTTTAATATGATAAAAAAACCCGCATTTGCGGGTTTTTTCTAAGAAACTATTTTTTATTTATCTAATCTCTATCTGGTATCCAGTAAGCTGCGTAGCCAACTTTACATTAGAAGCTCCTTTACCGATAGCCAATGCTTTTTGGCTTTCATCCATTATGACGATGGCTTTGTTCTCATCCAATTCAACGCTGTTAATCTGCGCTGGCTTCAAACAGCTCTTGATCAATTGGATTGGATCTTCCGTATCTTCGATGAAGTCTATCTTTTCTCCGTCGAGCAATGAAAGGACGGTATTGATTCTATCTCCCTTGCTTCCAACCATAACTCCAACCGGATCGACTTTTTCCTCGTTAGAATAAACAATAATCTTAGTTCTCTTTCCAGGAATTCTTACTATTTTTTCTATACCGACAATACCTTCTTCAAGTTCTGGTACGATTTTTTTCAAAATTGCTTCGATATATTCTGTCGTAGATTGGGTGATTTCCAAGATAATACCACCTTGTCCTTTGGATATCTGTTTCAAGAGTACAAAGATCTCTTCTCCTGGTTCGTACATTCTATTTGGTATCTGTCCGTCTGGTTGCAAGACGACTGCTGTTCCTTCAATATCGAGGATGACGCTATCTGCATGGACTCTGATGACTCTCGCTTTCAAAAGCTCTCCCTGTTTGTTCTGGAATTTATCGTAGAATCTTTCTCTCTCGATTCCCTTTAAACTTTGCTTGATAGTCTGTGCAGCAGATTGCGCAGCAATCCTTGAAAGCTCCAAACTTTCAGGAGTAACGTCGATAAGAAGTTTTTCTCCCATAGTTACGTCTTTCCTGATTTTCTTAGCTTCTGGTAACGTAATCTGGATTTCATCGTCTTCTACATCATTCACTACTTCAAGCTCTCTATATATAGAAACGGTTCCATCATTTTCGATGTTTACAATGATTTCGGACTTCTTGTATTGAGGAAAGTCCTTTTTGAATCCGGATTTGATACCGGCTTTTACGATCTCCAAGACTTGATATGGGTCGAATTTGTAATCATCTACAAGCGCCATAATCGCTGCTTGGATGCTTTTACCGTCTAATCTCATTTTATTTTTTGGATAAAATAAAAATAGGATAATCTTATTATCCTATACTGAAGGTAGTCTTTTGGACCCGGTTTGCAAGGGTATTATATTTTCTCCAGCAAATCCGTCACGATGCTATTATACACATTCATCCCTTCATCCGTAAGTTGCAATTTCTTCCCATCAAAATCAACTAATCCTGCTCATTCGTAATTTGTAATTAGTACTTTGTAATTGGGGACTAAAACTGACGTAAATTTCGAAATATCTCAAATACCCTCGCGTGTTCTCAATCTGAGGAAAAAATCTTCTATTAATATATCTGACTCATTCAATACTTGGACTTCTTTTTCATCGACCCGATTTCATTGGAGATAGTCTTGCATATTGGCGGTGTTGGTTCGACGAAGACCGAAAGAGGCAAGGGAGGAAATGAGCAAAGGAGGAAAAGAGGAAATTAATTTGTCATTGGTCATTAGTCATTGGTCATTGAAGAACGACGCTGCTGATAAGCCTAGTCATAAATAGTTCTCCCTATGCCAGTAGGCCATATTGTGAACTGAAGCTTTGCTGGCATGAGCAAAATTAGAGATTTCATATCTCTGGTATCCAGCGTCTTCGATATATGCTTTCAATATCTGAAATTCTTCCATGATCTCATCGTCACTACCATGATATGATGGATTAGACGGGTTGGATGGATTAGACGGGTTGGATGGGTTGGATGGGATAGGTCCTGTTTTATCTATTCCATCGCTCTTGTCTTTGAGTCATTCGAGCGTATAGAGAGATATGCTGTCGGCGAGTCCGCTATTCAAAAAGTCGTTCAGAAAATTGCGCTTGAATTCATGTCGGAGTTGTTTGAATCCGTTTTTGCTGACTTGGAATTTACCGAAGGCGATGAAGTCAAAATTGAAGACGGTGTTCTCCTTTTTGTGTTTCATGAGCTGTCTCAAAAACTCCGCAATCTGCGTAAAATTATACGCCCTTCATGTCCGTTGCAACACTTCATCGTCGAAACTTTGGATACCGAAACTGAATCTCACTCTTGGGAAATCCTTATATTTTTTGTTGATAGTATCTACGAAATGCAGGACTTCGTCCATCGGATTTGGATTGAGTTCTATACTCAGTTCTGCAATATTTTCAAAATTGAACTTTCCTTTGAGGTAATCTATGATATCGATGATCCTGTCGACGCCGATTCTGCTCGGAGTTCATCATCAGATATAAAGTGTTTTGATTTCTTTATCGGTAAGTTTTTCTGCATAATAATCTATTTCTTTTTTTAATGCTTCGACATAATTCGTAATTTGTAATTCGTGATTTTCCAATTGGGAAATCGGCATGCTATTGAACGAGCAATAGGCACATTTACTGGCGCAGAATGGTATGTGGACATAAAGACTTAACATAACTAATAATGAATAGTGAAAAATGAAAAATGTAGGATTCGCTAAAATTAATAGACTATTGTGATTTTACAATAGGTAATAAATATGCAGTACCAACGTTATTTATTGTTAATTGTTAATTGGATCTCGATATATCGAGTCCTTCGGCGTATTCGAACTTGCCGAGTTTGGATCAGATTTTATCTTTTTTGCAATATTCTTTGTAATCAAGGACTTTTTGTTTTTTCACATCCAATGGCTCTTTGGACATCATGCCTGGGCCACCGATACATCATCATTCGCAGGCGAGGATGTCGAGGAACTTAATATTTTTATTGTTTTTGAACTCTTGGATGCCCGCATCTATTTGTGTAGGACCGTCGATTACGAGTATCTGATCTTTTGTTAAAATGCCCTTGTAATGCATACTATCTGCTACTCATCCAGCAAGTGGATAAACTTTGGTGTAGTCGTTGTAGAAGTGATCAAAATCAGGAGTACCATCTTCAGTAACCGAGAAAGTAAATTCTTCTGGCTTGATATTATTCTCTTTGTTGTAGTCGAGAATATCCTGAAGTTCTTTGAAAGTGATAGCATAATCGATGCCATATTGTTTTGCTTCCAGCTTCTTTGCTAAGCATGGCCCGATAAAGAGCGTCTTCCATTCGGGACCATATTGTTTTTTGACGAACCTATGCATGACGACCATAGGTGATGAAACATTGATGATATGTTCTTTGAGCTCAGGATATTTCGCATTGATCATCATGACGATGGTAGGACAATTAGGACAGATATATTGTTTATCAGGATTCTCTTTCAGAATTTTCTCATATTCCATATTGATCAGTTTCGCAGCATAGGTGAGTTCAACAACATTTTCGCAGCCGATTTTTTTGAGATCGATGATGATCTCTGGATATGCAAAATCCACTGGGAAACTCGGCGCCAATAGTCAGATGACCTTTTCTTTCCTTAGTGCATCCGCAATACTTTGGAGCTCGGGAGTGAAAACCATGGAAAATAATTTACATATATAAAACGGACGAATTTCCCGCTTGAGCAGGAAGACCAAAAGTAGACTAATGGTAGCTGCATCACAGCAATTTTTAGGCAATCTTTTGTCTATCTTTTGTCTATCTTTCAGCTATCGTTATAAAGTATATACGATTTTATCGCCAATTTCCAACTCCTTTTTCTCGTCGAACATCGCTACGATATTTTTCACAGGTATTTCATCTACATCATCAATTTCTGGACAATTCAGCCATGGCCTGACTATGAGTTCAGAGTTCTGAGTTCAGGGTTTAGAATAGATTTCTGTAATGTAGCCGACGTCTTGCGTTCACTTTCTCGCTGATTCTCTTTCGAACAATTGTTTATTTACTAGCTGTCTGATCTTGGTGAATCTCGTTCTAATTTCAGCGTCATCGACTTTATTCGATAATTTACTGGAAGCTGCCAATGGCTCATCGTGGTATTCAAAAAGAGCGATATTGTCGAATTTCGTTTCCTTTACAAATTCCAAAAGTTTCTCGAAATCCTGCTTCGTCTCGCCGGGAAATCCGATGATCAAATTCGTTCTTACAAATCTGATCGGAAAGGAATCTTTAATCTGAGAAATAAAATTTTTGATATAATTTTCGTCGTAGAATCTGCCCATTCTTTTTAGTATATTCGAACTTATATGTTGTAATGGGATATCGAAATACGGGATAAACTTTTTTAATTTTTTCATCTCTTTGATCTGTTCCAGTGTCACAATATCGGGATAGAGGTAGAGGAGTCTATAGGTAAAATCTCATTTTAGCTTATCCAACTTTTTCAATAGTTCCAAAAGTTTTGGCTCACCATACAAATCGGTACCATATCTTGTGGTGTCTTGCGCTATCAAAATAATTTCCTGAATGCCGTTTGCGTTCATCTGTTTCGCCTCGTTCAAGACTTTTTCCATCGCGAGAGATTGCTGTTTTCCTCTAATCGCTGGGATGATACAGAAGGTGCAATGATTATCACAACCTTCGGCAATTTTTAAATATTCATATTTCTGATCAATGTTCGTGTACACTCTCGGTGTCGTCGGAAATTCAAATTCACCATATACCTTGCTCTCATATCATTTCAATAATTCTTTGATACTGACCTTGTTCATATCTCATCGGGAAAGGTAATGAATTAACTGATTGACAGCTTTAGACTTTAAACTTTGAGCTTTAAGCTTTTTGTAGTATTGCACGGCGCAACCCATAAGATAGACGGTTTTTTTTGCTTTCAATAACTGCTTCACTGTTGCATCGGCTTCTTCTCTGCCGGAGGAAATAAATCCACAAGTATTCACAAAAACATAATTCGCATCTTTATCAAACGGATCAGCGAAATAGTTTATCTGATAGTCGTGCGACTTCATGCTCATATCGAATATCCTACCCAAAAAATGCTGGCTATCGACCAGATTTTTGGTACATCAGAGATTTATAAGGGAAAAATTAAATTCCATATTTCACAAATAAATAATGGGTAAATATAAATTAACAAACCCCCTAAATACCCCTTGACAGGGGGACTTAAAGGAAAAAATATTTATTTTATAAATTTTCCTTTGGCATCCCTGTTAAGGGAGGTCGGGTGGGTTTGTTAAAATTTCAAATTATTTTTTTTACTCATTACTAAATACTTCTTCAACTCCATCTTTTAGATTATATCACTGCATAAACTCCTTGAGATGAGGCTTTTGTTTGAGTAGCTTTTCAATGCTCATGATCAGCGAATCATAATCTCCTGATTTCGGATAGACGTAGGTAATTGGGTCTAATAATCATGTTGGTCTAATTATTTGCTCGACAACCTTGTCGGAAAGATTCATTTCATATTCCGCTGGCGTAGCCGATAGAAAGATAGATTTAGCATCTTTTTTGTGCTTTTTGACCAGTGTGAGCATCTGATTTTCTCCACGAGCGGCTTTCATATTTTTGTACTTATTGTAGATCTCGATATGGGTATTCGAGACGTTTGCATCGAGGTCGAACGCTTGGTCTGGCATAATATTTTCCATATCGACCCGACCCAAAATCCCTTCTAACTCCTCAAATCTCAATGGTCTGTGATCGACCGCAGAGGGGAGTCTAAATCAGTATTTTATCAAATTTGTTTTTCTAGCTCTATCGCCTCCTGGCATAGCTCTTAGTTGTGGTAAGGTCATATGCGATTCATCGACGATGAGGAGAAAATCATCCGGAAAATAATCGAAAATCGTGTTCGGAGGCTGTCACGGTAATCTGTTGTCAAAATATAAGGAATAATTTTCAATTCCATTCACAAATCCTGTCTCCTTGATCATCCTGATATCGTATTCCACTCTTTTCTTAATTCTCTCAGCCTCTACCAACATTCCCTGTTTTTCAAATTCTTTGACTCTGAGCTCTTTCTCGGCATTCATCTGTTCGAGAATGGTATCCAGATCGGAGATATCTTGCAAAAATTGCGTTGCTGGCCGGATGCTGACTTTTGTTTTATTTCCATGCGACTCGAATGTTACGGAATCTTTCATTTCTATAATTTCGAGTTTTTCTTCGTTGAAATGCATTCTGTAGACAAACTTTTCCGTACTGGAAAAGATATCCAGAACGTCCCCCTTGAATTCAAACATACCATGTTCTATCTTCGCTACGATTGGTTTGTACTGCATGCGAAGCAATTGCTTTTTCAATTCTTTGAAATCATATTCTTGACCGACTTCCAGCTGCAGACAGTTCTCTTCAAAGAATCTCTTCTGTCCTAATCCGTAGAGTGACGATGCAGACGCTACTACGATAACATCTTTTCTAGTGAGTAATGATGCCATGGTTGCAAGCCTGTACATCTCGATCTCTTGGTTGATGGTTGCTTCTTTCTCGATATATACTCCTTGGTCTGGTAAATAACTTTCTGGCTGATAATAATCAAAGTAAGAGACAAAGTAATGGACGGCGTTATTCGGAAAAAAATACTTGAATTCTGTCGCAAGCTGCGCCGCCAAGGTTTTATTGTGCGATATGATTAATGTCGGTTTCTGTATGCTTTGGATGATGTTTGCCATGGTAAAGGTCTTTCCCGTACCAGTCGCTCAGAGGAGAGTGATCTTCTTTTTGCCACTTTCGAAGGTCTTCATAATCTGCTCGATAGCTTGTGGTTGATCTCATCCTGGCTTATAATTCGATTGCAACTGAAACATATAAATTAATTAAGAATTAAGAATAATAAAGCAGAGAGTTTAAAGCTTCAAGTTGTTCTTTAGATTATATTGTAACTTTAAGCTTGAGACTTTGAACTTTACACTAATAGAATATAGGAAATTCAGTCGTGAATTCCACAGGTAAATAGGATAGTGATAAAATGCTTCTTATTGATATTTGTCTATATGTCAGTATAAGGATATAACTAAAAACAAAAAATATGAAAAAGACTAATAGGAAAAGGTATGTTCGTGTATATACGAGCCAAAAAAAGAGGAAAGTAAAAAAAGAAAACGATGAAAACAGAAAAACGGAAAGAAGAATACCTGATCGTATTCACAATGAAATTGTGGGAGAGTTTTCTATGTACGGTATGACCGTGCGTTATTGATTAAATAATCCGTATTTTATAATAAGTGCGGATTTTTTTTAATCTAATAATATACTAGGAATACTAAGATATGAAAAAAACCCGCCTAAGCGAGTTTTTTCACCCCTGCGAAGCAGGGATATGATAAGCATGGTTATGCTTCAACTTTAAGACGTAATATCCGCCCAGGCGGATGACAAATGCTTCGCGCTTCAATACTGCTTAATAATAGCTGTATCATAGCGGATTTTTGGCAATTTTTAGTCAATTATTCGTCTGTCATTTAGTCTTTAAATTTTTCTTTCAATCTCTTGATAGTCTCGGCTCTCTTTGCTTGTTTAGCTGCTTCTCTTTCTGCTGCTATCTCTTCTCTGGTTTTTTTGACCTTTACATCTTCTTCTGCTTCTTCTTTTTTAGCTCACTTCTTGTTCTTAGCTAATTTTTCAGCTTCTTCAGGATCTTGCTCTATTTTTACGATAACTTCTTTTTTGAGCTCTTTATACATAAATGGAACAGTGAAGCTTCCAAGTGCAGCAATCTTTTTCTTGAATTTGAAATAATGTGGCTCTATCTCAGCTCCATAGATTTCATTAATTTTGGCCGCGATATCGTTTTCGTCGACTTTCGCGTAGAGTGTTCCGTCAGCGTTTGCTTTTCTAACGAGGGTTATTCCTTCGTCGTTGTGGAGCTTGACGAACAAATCTTCTAGTCCGTGTGCTTTTTTCTCTCTATCGACTTCAGCAGCCTTCATCTTCTGAGCAAACTTGTTTTTGTTCATAGAATCTGCCAATACGGCGATATTTTTCGGTAAGAGGACGTTCCTTGCATAAATAGGTTTTACTTTGACAATCTCGAACTTTTCTCCGAGGTGTTTGTCGCTCTGTAAGAGAATGACGTCTATCACCTTGTTCTCTGTTTTTCTCTTTGGCATTATGATAAACTAATGATTAAAAACTAACAAAAAAATTAAGCGAGAGAATATATACGGATTCTAGTGGCAATTTCAAATGAAAATATATATGAGATTTTTTGCAAAATATAGAAAAATGTATATAATAGAGATAATTTATTCTATATGTGCGTTATGGTAGAGTATATCCAAGAACATTCAGATATATGAATCAAACCATTGCTTGAAGAAAGTAAACAGAATTTGTCTGATTTAAAAAAAGATATATATGATGAAAATTTAGAAACATCAGAAAAATTTCCCCCAAACCTCAAAAAGCTCTATGAGAGATTCCTGACTATCAAAAGTCCAAAAGATATAGATACATTTGTTATGGATAGGAAAGAATTCCGATATTTTTCCACGCTATTCCAAGAATACATCAAGACGAAGACGGGAAGAAAGGTACAAAAGCAATTGGAATTGGTATTTGGTGCAAAGGGTGCGATGGATATCCATGAAAAAAAAATTGATGGATTGAAACTGGTAGTGCTTTCTCTCTGAGGAAAGGAATTGTTTGCGATAAATAATACAATCGAATCGGATATGTATTATACATGGAGATACGAAAAATGATCGATAGTGGTAGATTGTACTTCAGACCATTACTATATAAGAGATGTCAGTGGCAACAAACTCCAATGACGATATAGCATAATGCCGGACGGTAATTTGGCACTCATCGATCAGAACGGGAAATATCTTCCTGAGACAAAATATTTTTGGGACCTTTCATTCTCCAAATTATCAGATACGGATTTTACTATGAATTTTTCTAAAACTCCGAATAAAATGTTAGAAGATATATATAAGCAGAAAAAGGCATATATATCAAATCTTCCGGAAATCAAAACCATGGTAGATGAAGGATATCTGTTTGAGTGGAATGATTATACCAAGACCGTAGAGATCAGGAGGAGTAGTATGGCATCAAAAGCTTCCGACGATATCATGAAATATGCTACAGATGAAGATTTTTTGGCATGGATCAGAGAACTGAAATTTAAGGATTTCTACAATATCTATTTCAATGATAGTGCTAGCTACAAAAAAAATAATAGATATGAGATCATCAAAGAAGGGGCAACAGGATTCTTTTTGCTTGACAAAGAAAATGGGAAAGAATCTCTTTCATCGACGCCATTTTCTATTTTGGATGAGAGCGGTCGTTTGATCGATGACCAAAGAATCGATATATTTATAGAAAAATATGAAGCAGAGCAGGTGTATCTCAAATTTATTGCAGAGAACAACAAGGAATATATACTAGATGCTCAAGGAAATCATATGGAGCATACATACTATTTATGATATGCCTTTCCGTACAGAGGACATACAATTCAAATAGAACGCAATTTATCCACTAAACGAAAATACGCGCTTGTAGTCCGTGACGGACAATGAACCTACACGGGTACGGTATATCTTGATAAAAAGATGAAATCTAAGGATATAGAAAGAGAGATAGACGCACTCATTAACAAATAAAAAAACGGCCATAGTAGCCGTTTTTTGTTATTTTTCATAAATATATATCTATTGTATATCTCCGCTTCCTTGAATGTTGACTTCCTTGATTTGGATGTTTGCCTTGAGAAAAAGGTCTTGGAGCACGCTTTGGGCGTTGTTTTTGGCTTCTTTGAGAATGCCTCCGCTAAGCGCTTCCTGGATCATCATCTCTCCTGCTTTTTTTCTGAGGGTATTTTCCATAGCTATTTCGCTTTGGGTGACAATGCCGAGCTTTGTAGTTTGGAGCTCTCCGGTAAGTTCCACTCAGAAGACTTCAGGCGCTCAGAGCGTAATGGTGACGGTTCCATCGCGGGATACTTGAATGTCTCCGGTACTGATATTATTGATGAAATATCCTGCGCTCACTATTCATTCTACATCGAGAGAGAGTTTGGTGCTGAAGAGTGCGCTGCTGACGATTCGGTCTACGCCGATATCAGGGATAAGCGCTGTCAATTCTTGCTGACCTTCAATCGTCTTGGTAAATGTCTTGGAGACGGTTTCTAGTTTACCGATATTTTGGAGCTCTGTCATGATGGAAGTAGTGGTCTTTTTGATGACAGTAGCTCATTTATATTGCAACCATAGCCAAAAACCATATACACAAACAAGTGCCACAAAAAGCACGACAAAGTATTTCAAAAAACGTTTCATGATAAATGATTAAACTATAAAAAACTTGGGAGCAGGTAATAAGGAAGCGGGGAAATCCTGTAATCTATGATTTGCGACCTATGACCTGTGACAGTTTACTTTGTATACGTAATCTAGAATGAAAAACAAACGGAATTTTCTCAAAAAGATTCCCCGATCTCGGATGACGATTTGATTGCTTCTGATTATGGTCGGAATACGGGTCGTGTTCCAACAGAATAACGACGAGGATTTTATACCGAGAGTATGTGGAGGTGATCAATGCTTTATGGTAGAACTCGCACGCACGCCTGCAGAACGTCAAAAATGATTGATGTATCGTGAATCGATGGAAGAAAATAGCGGTATGCTTTTCGTGTTTGAAACATCAGATATCTATGGGTTTTGGATGAAAAACACGCTGATTCCCTTGGATATGCTCCGGATCGACGAACAACTCAATATTGTAAAAGTATTGACGGCCGAACCATGCAAGACAGATCCTTGTTCTACCTATAATCCATGAGCCACAGCCAAATATGTCTTGGAGATCAATGCATGAATGGCAGCAAAATACGGAATTACTGAATGAATGAAAATGAGACTGGTAAATATACAATAAAAAGTAAACAGGGACAAGAAATAAGGAACAAGGACCATGTCCCTATGTACATATCCCATGTCACTATAATTTTATATAGTAATACAGCAATTTTGTTACCAAAGAAACAAAGACTAACAGGTAAAGATGTTATTTTTATGACTAGGAAAAGGCAATATCTCAGCCAGGGATTGTTCTGATTTTTTTATATCAAACAGTATCCTGGTATCAAATACAATCAGTTTTCCTGTCATATCACTATTAAATTATCCAAAAGGTCCGTCGTCAGACATGTGTTCAAGAGAGCAATTATCCAACGTATTCAACAGCATAACTTGGTGAAATATCCGATAAATGATATGTTCTATAAAATTTTCATAGTTCTCTCCAAGGATCGCATTCCGGAGATAGAGAAAAAAATTGCAAATTTTGAAAAAAAGGATACAATTATGTATATCCAAGAAGAATTCGAAAAGGCACGAAAGTGATTGACAAATAGGTTATATGGAAAGAAATAGTTTGTCGTCTCAAATCGCTTCAGATTGCTTCAGGTTGTTTCAGATTGCCGTGCATTAGCTTTATTGTCGCAATCTGTGACGATATGTGGCGTCCGCTTAGGCGGACTTGAAACAGTGTTTTTATATGATTAGGCTATACATATGAATATATTCAAGCGTTTTGTTGAGAAGAGCTCATCATTTTTCCAATCGCTCAAATCTGACAATAAGAGAGAACTTTTGGAATTGGAAAAATTAGAGAAAAAACTTGAGGAGCAAAAAGAACATGAAAAAAAAGCGCTTATTACGCCATTCGTATTCACCAATAGAATGTTCATCAAATTTCGAGCGCTCTGATTGCTAGTCGTATTTCTATGATTATTAGTTTATCAGTCATTGAATATCATCTATCTGATTTTTATGGCATATATCATTTCTCTTGCTATAGAAGCAGTGATCGATTTTTTCCAAAAAAAGATAAAGCATAGGCCAATATCCATTATTATAGCATATATATTGCTGCTGCTTGTCTTCCTATGAGCTATGGTCTTTATTATCCCGTTCATTCTTGGTCAGATATCAGATATCATTACGATCTTTATTGGTAATATCTCAAATTTTCAGGAGCTACTGACAACCAAATCTTTGACAGGTATCATCGAGGACATCAATTGGCTACCATGAAGCATCAAAACAGGAATATTGAATTCCTTGGGAGATCCTACCGTAGTCGCAGGAGTGCAAAATCAATTGGAACAGAATATCGCTCAAATGGTAAGTGTAGGAACATCATATGCAAAAAACATAGGGAATATGGCAGTGAGCGCGGTATGATCTATCGCTACGTTCTTTACTCAGACATCTATAGTGCTTACGTTGTCTGTGCTCTTTTCTTTCCAAAAAGATGCAGTCATGAAATTTATTGCTAGGCTTGGTGGTAAGAAAAAATATAAATTAGTCTACACGAAGATAGAGAAGATCTATAAACAGCTTGGGGTTCGATTGAAATCTCAGATCATGCTCTGCCTATTTATGGGCGTAGCAATGTATGCTATCCTATGGATACTTACATTGTTTGGATTGGATCTTCCCCAAAAATGAGTGCTTGCGGGTATTATAGCGATTACGGAAATGATACCATATATAGGGCCATTCGTGTGATGAGCGGCTGCAGCATTAGTTGCTTTCAT
The DNA here is from genome assembly GCA_964560855.1 of uncultured Candidatus Peribacteria bacterium. Classification (GTDB taxonomy): domain Bacteria; phylum Patescibacteriota; class Gracilibacteria; order Absconditabacterales; family Absconditicoccaceae; genus CAJBLF01. The sequence continues at coordinate 42,248 of CAZLLU010000001.1, forward strand.
TAATTTTTGACGATACGGAGCATTGATTGTGATTGGATGTGTTATGTTGTTGCAACGATTGGAAAACAACGTACTCATACCATTATTGATGAATAAGACCTTGGGAGTCAATCCTATCGTGATTTTCATAAGTATGATTATCTGAGGGCTGATCTTGGGGTTCTTTGGTATCTTGCTTGCTGTCCCTATCGCCGTCATTGTAACGCTCCTGATGGAAAAAACATTTGAAGAATAGAATGTCCGAAGGACGTAATTTGCCTTCGGCGTAATTCGCTGCGCGTATATTTGTTCCCGTTGGTCGGGAAATGTATTCGCATATATCGACAAGTTTTTTTGTATATGTCTGGAAAATGCGGAAATAATAAATATACATCCGTTAGGATAAATTACCATACATTACGCCCGCAGGGCTAATTACATTTATTCCATAAATATTTTCATGAAAAAAAAATTTCTACGACGGTATTATAAATTGCTCGGAAAATTGGCCCATGGATATATAGAGAAACACAATCCTCAGATTATCGGAATCAATGGAAGTGTAGGGAAGACCTCCTGTCGTATGATCATCTATCAGACGTTGCAGAGATTTTTGTCGAACAAGCGTATCTATACATCGCCCAAAAATTTCAATGGCGAACTCGGGATGTCGCTCTCTATTTTCCAGGTAGAGAAACGGGAACCGAATATCCTATATTTCATCACAACTCTTTTCAAACTTATCCGAAAAAGATTTTTCTGACCGAAACCTTATGATATCCTGCTTTTGGAATATGGCATCGATCGTCCCGGGGAGATGGACTTTCTTGTAAGTATAGCTAAGCCACATATCGGTGTATTTACCGCAATTGACTCCGTACATTCAGAACAGTTCGGCAATCCAGCAGAGATAGCCAAGGAAGAAGTGAAAATGCTCAAGAACACACTGGAAATCTGATTTTTGAATGCAAATGATCCTTATGCAATACAGCTCAAAGATCACCTTTTCATAGATTATCTGACGTATCAGACGGAAGGCAACGATATTACAGCCGACATTTATTTTAAGGATGAACTCTTCTATCTCGCTGATTTCAAAGGGGGAATCTGAGTACAATTTTCTACCCGAATCAAAGAAAAAAAATACGCTGTGAGTACAAATGTACTGAGTAAGGCAAATTATGGTTATATCAGTGTGGCTTTGGCAATTGCTGGAATATTGGATTATAAATATGCTAAGCTCGAAGCGAGAGCAGAGGATCCAATTTTAAGAAATGGATCACGTGAGCTTTTGGAAATGAAGTATCAATTGCAGCCAGGAAGACTTTCTATCTTTAAAGGTGTCGAAAATAGCGTCATTATAGATTCTACGTACAACGCTTCTCCATTGAGCGTGAAGAAGATCATAAATACTGCACATAATATTAAGGCACAATTATTCCCTCAGAGGAAAATTATCCTTGTACTATGAGACATGAGAGAATTGGGCGATCTTACAGAACGCGAACATAGGATGATTGCAGGGTATGTGTCTCAGGTGGCTGACAAAGTCATTCTCGTAGGGCAGTATATGACCGACTATTTAGCGGATGAATTAGAGAAGGTAGGATTCAATCCTAAGCTGATAGAGAAATTCTATGACGCGAATGTCGCAGGTAAACATATCCAGAAACTCCTGAAAGAACCGGGTGACGAATATCTCGTTGTCTGCAAGTGAAGCCAGAATACCATCTTCCTCGAGGAAGCGGTAAAGCAATTTCTTCAGAATCCCGAAGACCAAAAAGACCTGACCAGACAGTCAGATCGATGGTTATCTACGAAGAAGAAATATTTCAAATAATTTGGAATTTACAATTTGAAATTTTTAATTTAAAAACTCGATACCTCAAAGAGGTTTTAAAATTGTAAATTTAAAATTCAAAATTTAGTTTGGTTTATTCCTCTTCCTCCTCAGCCCCTGAGGAGTTTTTTAATAATGGCATGAAGCGGAAATATTCGAGCAATTGGAGCCCGGTGAATCTTCCTACGAGGATATTCAGTAAAAAAATCAGAATGATAAATTCAGGGAAAGCCAAGAGCAGATGTTTTAATCCTGTTCGATAGAGAAGTCCGTAGACAGAGAAGGAGACGAGCAAAAATTCTATAAAAGCAACCCATCGACCTTTACTGAAGAGCTTGAATCCTTCATTGAAGACTTTATCGCTCACGAGGGTGATGAATAGTATCGGGAATATGATATAACTGTTGGTGAAGATGCTGATATCTATCCGATTTAGTTTGAGTATGCTGTTGAACCCAAAGACCAGGAGTAAGATGAAAAAATAGAGGATGATGAGTAGTGCACTTTTTGCGTTGTGTAGGAGATACATTTTTTTGGTAAACAAACGTATCAATAATTTTGTAATGAATCAGACAATCAGAAGTCATAGGCTCAATGGGACTCCGAGGATTGACATCGAGACAGCAAAAAGCAGGGGACTATAGATACCAAATACGGAGAATCCTACAAGTTGTCTGAACATACTTATTATCAGCGCACCTAGTGAAAGGACAAGAAACATCGCAATCAGTTCGACAGGGAATCCATGCGCGATGAGACGATCTACGATATATGATATAGGCAGATATTTTGGTGTCTCTTGGAATGAGAGGGAAAATGGGGTGATGTATTCTTCATTATTCGTGATTTTTCCCATCGAAAGTGAAGAAAGGAAGTTCAGAAACTTATCTTGGGAAAGCGTATATACCTTACTGATCGCTAATGGTTGTACATATTTTGCTAACGTCCTTTTGAGGAAAAATTTGTTGCTGTTGGTGATAAGATAGATGGTTTTGTCTTGGAGATTGAGATTGTTCGTGTCTTGTATCTTATCAAATAATTGTAGAAGGACGTCGAATTTCGATGTATTGATGATCAATGTATTGGTCTCTTGAATTTCATTAATATTGCTCATGATCTTGTTAGTGATCTCATCTTCGGAAAAGTTTTTTTCAGAAATGAAAATCTCCTGGAGTAGCATTCTCTTTTTATCCAAGTTCTGCTGGAAACCGAGATCGAATGCGTCTCATTGCTCTCCTATATAGATGATCGTGTTTGTGTATCTAATTCATTTTGTCGGAGCAGCACAATGCGTTTGTCCCTCGCAATCGACCGGCGTGAATTGAGCAGAAACAATAGCAGTAGCGCCAAGAAGTAGGATGAAAGTTATGATAGAGAGAAATTTTTTCATGAAAAAAAACAGATGATAAATCGCCTGTAGTTAAGTGATTTGAAGAGGGGAATCAAGAGGATTTATTTTTTCTGTTTATTGAGGATCCTTACTGCTCATAGATTTTTTATGTCTTTTTTCTTAATAGTGATGATCTCTCATCCAGTATATTTTCCGTTGTGTTGTAGTATTACTTTGAGTGTATCAAGATTTGAATCAATCACTTTTGCTTTCTGTATTCCATGAGCTGTAGGTATGGATACGATATTCCCTTTTTTCAATAAGTCTCTTGATTTGAGCTTATTCCATTCTCATTCTTGGACATATTTTCCTCTATACTTTTTGTAATGGACTATATCAAAAAGACTCACCAAAGCCGCTTTTTCTTCGTTGATATATTCTTGCGTTCCTCTGAATCTAAAATCTCATTTTAACAAGTTTTTTTCCTTGTTTGTTATTCCATCCTCATTGATTTTTTCACTGAATGCTCATGCTCATTCCTTAAGTTTTATATGAAATACTTTATCTACAAGTTTGTTCTGATTGATTCTGCTGGTATCAGTGCCAAGTTTTTGGAAAAGGCTATCTAAGGTAAAAATATCTTCAAAGGAAACTTTCGCAGACATAGCTTTTCTATAAAAAGCCGCCCTTTCTTCATCATTCGGTAAGGATTTCAAATATTCTACAAGTTTTTTCTCTCCTCTGAAATAGATGACATCTTTTCTATTTGATCATTTTTCATCTCGAGGATAATAACATTTCACTCTTTGGGTGAGATTGAATGCTGTTTTGAAAAGTGAAGCTTCTTTTTCTTTTGTTATTTCTCATGTGACGTTCAATTTTTTCCATGCTTTGAGAAGATGATAAGTGTCTTCAAAATTATAATTTTCACCCATGAAAACCGCTATGAATGTGTTGCTAGGAATGAGCGGATATTCATCCAATGAATATTTCAATAATCATTCGTTGAGCTTGGTTATCCCTTCTTCTATATCTTCATATCATGGTCAAGCTATGATCATTCCATTTTTTTCTTGGTTGTCTGATCTGACCATATGTCCACCATCTTCATGGCCAATAGTTGTGAATATTTTGTTGAAAAGATCTTCGTCTTTGTCTGGATATTCACGGATTTTACTAGAAAAAGGAGTAGAATATCATGTCTTTCATTTTTCTTGTTTCTGAGGTCGTTGGCTGATAACTGGATAAAAATGCTGTTTGATATGTTCAGTCCCTTTCATGATATCTGACATGGGAAGATTTCCTCTTGCAGGAAGTTTTTTCTTATCTTGAGCGACTTTATTAGTGATGCTTTCTTTGAAGGTGTCGAGGAAAGAGGAAAATAATCTATTCTCTGTTTCGGTCAGTTTGTCTTTGTTTTTTTTGTATGATGCATTGCACATGGATAGGATAATTTCTTTCTCATCAGGGCAATCGCTTATTTTCGGACCATACACTGCTGTTTGGAGCGTATCAATCTCTTTGAGATATAATTGTTTATTGTTTTCATATTCGGTTCATAATCATATTTTATGCAGCTTTTCTGGATTTTTTTTGAGTTCAAACGTGGATCAGGAAAAAATGATGTCATATCCGGACTTTTCTGCTTCAAACCATGCAGATCTTTTGGCAATTTCCGCTTTTTTACTACTTTCATCAATCCTTTTGATAAGGAAATGTTTGAGATCACTATCTAAGTCGTTATCATTTTCTATATTGTAGCGTAAATCATGAATATCTTGCAGGACTGATTCGATAAGAGAAATCCTTTCTGCTATATCATATGAAGAGAGAGATTCTTTGTTCGGAAAAAATTTACTGGAGAGATAATTCATATATCAATCCAATCATTCAGATTTTTGCTTGATATAGCTCAAACTCCCTCATAACATCCCAGTGAGCTTTTCGCTGGATTGGTGTACAAGTTCAGCATAATTGCGATACTTTTCCATACAGAGAGATATACAGTAAAATCTACTGCATATTATATCTTTTTCTTTGTGATTTGTCAAAAATCTTCTTTTAGTAATCAATAGAGAAATGCATCATAATATGCATCTTGTTTCTTTGAAAAATATAAGTGCCTAGCTAGTCATTCACGGACAAATCAGAGCCTTTCTGCTAATGCAATCGATGATGTGTTGTCTGTCCTTATTCGTGCTTGTATTCTTTGGATACCTGTGTCGTGGAATAGATAAGATAATATAGCATGTAACGCTTCAGTCATTAGTCATTTTCATTCATATGTTTTTCCTAATCGATATCATACATTTGCCTTTCAATGCTTTTTGCTGATTTTTTTTAATACGACAGATCAGATGACTTCTTCTGTCTCTGATAGGGCAAGCATCCATCTTATCATTTTACCCTTGCGTTCTTTTGATTCGCATGATAAGGTATATGCTTCTATTTCCTTTGGATCGCTTGGTAAATTGATAAATGTCTTTATCTTTTTTTCTTTTAGAAGGGCACTTAGCGTAGGAATATCATATTGTATCATAGGTCTGATAATCAAACGATTAGTCGATAATGTTATCCCCATAAGCATAAAAGAAAGAATAAAAATAAATATTAAGCGATGGTATTAAATATAAAGTATGATTTCAGCAAGACGCTGTATCGGATCTTTGGTCCTAAATGAGTGTATAATTTTCTCATATCCTATTTGGTAAAGCAATTCTTTGGGATAAAGATATCTGTGCTGAGAGAAGGGAAGGAATTTAAAAAATCTGTAATAAAGATTATTGATCTCCTGATCGTCTGTATATCACAATGTTGCACATATTTTTTTCACGAGAAGATGGTTTTTGTATGGAATGTTAGTGCCTTTATCGAGGAGCTCTTGATACATATAGCTATATTTTGGAAAATAGATGTGTTGTAATGATATGCTGTCCAAAGAGCATGCTTCTATGTTTTCAAAAAGATTGTAGGCAAAAAAATTAGCTGCTCATTCATTATACGTATGAAGAGTGAAATGTTCTTTCTGTATTGAAAAAATCTTTCTAACCATGACATGCAAGAGGTGCGTGCACTCATGATAAAATGTTGTTTTTTTCTTTGAATTCATATACATAACTATCTTGTTGTTTTTGATTTCTACAAAAGAGCTATTTTTTTTCTGGTACATGACGGTGAATGTGTAGTTCTGTAATTCTTTTTGGAGCTTGTTTTTTTCTTTTCTATGTCAGGTCTTTACTAGGATATGGAAAATAAAGGAGAAAAACTTATTGAACATATCTTCAGGCGAAGTGAATGTTTGTGTATTGTATCACATATATGTATCCTTGTTCTTCATATATTTTGAAAGTGATGTCTTTTTGATGTCGCGATGATACTGTATTTTGTAGAGTGAATTGAAAATCGAGATAATCTTTTTGTTGGTAGCTTCATTGGAGGGGATCTTTTTTTTAAAGAGTTTCCCTTCAACCTCGTAATCATATGCCAGTATTAATAATTCTTTTATCAATGGTGAGTCGAAGAGATGATCGCTTGATGATGCAATGATACGTTTAGCCTCTGATTTGGAAAGCTGTTGCATCAACAGAAAAATATCTTTTGCTTTTTTGGGTGTGAGGTCGGTTTCTGTTTTTATCAGATTAAAATAATATCAAAAGAAAAAAAGATAATTTTTTAAAATCATATTGTCTTGGAGTGGATAATAGGTGTAATTCAATCCAATCATTACTCTGTCTTGATGATAGTAAAGTATTTACCTTCAATAAATTCAAAATCTTTTTTGAATTGATGAATATCATTATTGGCCAATTCTATGGATCACACCTTGCCATATCAATCACGAGTCAATCATATTTGTGCTCATAGAATTTTAATTCATGGGTTCATCCTGTGAAAAGAGGGGAGCTGTTTGATGCTATCTATTATATCCTGATGGTATCCATTAAAGATTGATTTTTGCTTTGGGTATAAAGCAAACAGGGCTACATTCTTTTTGAGAGGGAATATGCTTTCTCTAAGGTCTTGAAATGGAAATCTCAAAAGATTGATATCGTATCCTATCTGATACATATCTAGTCTGAATCATCATATTCTTCAATTTATCTCTATGGTTTTCATATCTCATTTTGTATTTATTTTGAATTCATGATGGACAAAGGTGTTCCTGATCTTTCATCCTAGAACAGTTTTTTTTACAAAATCATAAAGTTTGTTATGATCGACTTCTTCTTCTACCTCTTGGGATATTGTCCTTGATATGTTGCAAAAATCGTCGATATTGTGATCTATTCATAATTTGACGAAAACGGGTTTTGATAAGGTAATATTTTGATCTTCATCAACATAATAATCCACGGTATACATTTTTCCATCAATAAACTCTTCGACTAAGATGGATTGGTCAGTTAGTTTTTTGTTTGCTAACATTATAAATGCATTGGTTGTAATGCTAAGCGCATTTTTATATTCTTCGAAATTGTGTATTTTGCACACTCAACTGCTTTGTACTCCTCCTGTGGGTTTTACGATACATGGAAATGGAGGGAGATCTTTTTCTGTGATCGTTTTGGCCTCTTCTATATCGAATTTTCTATATTGTACGATAGTCTCTGGATATTGTTTTCATATGATTTCTCTTTGTAGATATTTGTTCAAAAAGATGCCAGGATTATCAGTGACTTTTTGTCATAATATAGCCCTGATTTTGTTGGTAAAAAGTATTTCTTGTTCTTCAAACGTATTTATGAAAATCTTTCATGATAATGATTGAAGATGTGATATAATCTCATTTCCATCGGTGAAGCCGATTATTTTGACGCCTATATCGTTTATCCCATCAATGATGTCTTGCGTAAGCTCTACTAAGGGGTCTTCTTCATAAAAATAGAGGATGGATACACCATTTGCTTGTAAATCATTGAAGCTCTTTTTGTAATAATCAAACTTATTGAGCTTAAAAAGACTTTTCTTTGAATAAAATCCTATGAGATGCATTGTTTTTTTGCTAATGAAGTAAAAAAATTCACTAATCATTTACATATTTCTGATAGTTTTTGCTTGTCGGTCTGATAATACCGCGTTCCAGGAGATGCATTTATTTCCAATAGATATCGTTTTTTTTCTGGATTACAATAAGAGAAATCCATAGACATGATATCGTTTCCGGAAAGATTCATGGAACGATATATTTTTCTCGCTAAAGACAATAGCTCTTTAGGTAATGAATCTCACGGTAAAGGGACTTGTTGTCATCAGGATCAGATATTGCTTCTAAAGTCTCATGTTTTAGGCGTCCTTAATGTCGTCTCTATGATTTTTTTTCAAGCAAACATGAGTCTGATGTCATGGATTCATGTACAGATTCATGGATATCATTTACTGAAATCTTTGAACTCTTGGACAATAAAAAGCTCTTCCAATCAAATATATTCGTCTTTTTTTCAGATAATATCCTGGGGAGTAGTGAGCACTATTCACTTTCCTCAATTGGCCCTGATAGGTTTGAGAAGTATCTTGTCTGAAAATTGCTCTTGAAGAGATGCTTTTGCAAAAAAAGTAGAAAGTAGACAAGATAATGGTTGATGCTTATAGGCAAATTTATAGATTTCAAATTTATCATTGCTCATTGTTGATATTTTTTGGGAGGGGACCGTGGAAAAATCTTGTAATACATCGTATTTGTAGGTTACAAATGCTCATCTCCTTGACCGAATGATGTCAGGAATAAATTCTTTTTTTATGGTTTTTGCTTTGCCATGTGCATCGAAGATAGCATACTCGTCAAATGATTTGCGTTTAGAAGAAAAGTGATTTATACTTACTCTTACTAATTCTATGCCATGTGCAAAAAAAAATTCTTGCATAAAAAATTTCGCTCAATATTCGTCCTTACCTTTGTATGTTCATGTATAAGAATTTTCTATCGCTATTTTTAGCATATATAAGATTGTATTATACAATAAAACATACATCATTTATTTTTATTTTGCCTTTATATATTCTGTCTGTAGATTCTCAATCTTTCATTCGTTTTTTTACCATGTCGTATCATTCCAAGTAGATCTTATCTTTTATAAAAACAGTTCCCTGGTGCTTGATAGATGTGTGCTCTATTCCTTTTTTGATTCTCAAGACTCATTTGAAGAGTCTTTCTATGTCTTTATCCGGATTAAGAAAGCTGAGTAATTCGAATGTTTTCCTGAAGTCACGATTCTCAGACTCTTTGACGAGATAATATTTCTTATAAATACTATCCTTCTCATATTCTTCAGGTAATATCTTACTTGCATTGTAGATAGCTAATCCCTCTTCATCCTTGAGATAATTCGCTGTCCCTGATTTTAAAATATTCCATCCAGATTTTAGTCAGTTCAGATGCCTAATGAGATGAGTATCTATTTCGTGGGCCAAAACAGAAAGTAATTCTTTTTCTCTGAATATTCCGTGTTTTGAAATACTGATTTTGATTTGTTTTCCCATAATTACTGATATCCTTGAGAGATTTGTATAACTAAAAACAATATCCACTCCGTAGATTTTTTTCTCTGCAAGATATTTTTCGATGGTTTTTTCTATTTCTGAAAGCGTTAGTGGCTCTCCCAAAAGCTTTTGATTATCTTGATTGAGACTAAATACTTTTTCTTTGGATATTTTCAATAGTTCTTCATCGAAATCACCAAATAGCTTTTTGTTGTATAACGCGATGTTTTTAAAGTCTTGTTTGCTGTAAGCGAGGATGAGACATCTTCTCTGTTCCAGTTCTTCCAGTTTCTCTACGAAAATTTTAGCAAAAGGGCTTTTGAATTTGGCTAATTGTTTTTGAAGCTTATCTATCGCTATTTTAGTCTCCAATAATTTTTCTTCCTTTGGTCGTTTGTATTGGAAAACAGGATTATATTTCCCCTGAAGAGTGATAAATTTATCCAGTTCACTGAAATAGTTGGTGGGTCTTAATCTAGCGGAAAGATTCAATCTTTTACTGATTTTCTCTATCTTTTTGTCGATGGCATGGAGCTCATTGCTTTCAAGCTTATCCAGATATTTTGGCTGTATGATGTCCACTATTTCATATGTCTTATGGATAGGTTTAACGAGATAATTGCTCGCAGTCTTGTTTCCAAGTATGATCTTGTTTTCAGGAAGATTTTCAAGGATGGAAAACTTGGATTTTTTGAGCACAATCTCATTTTCATAGAGATCCAGATATCGTTCTCTTTTGTTCTCTTTGATTTTGTCGAATAATTTTTGGGACATATAATTCCCCAATCTATTAAGATCGACTTCGACGACAATATCTATTTTTTCTTCTTCTTCCTTTTTTTTGATGATGAAATTCGCGTATTGAGAGAGATAGAGTATTTTAGAACCTAAAAGGTCATATTTTTCTGGGCTAAAAAGACTTTTCGCTATTTCTACGCCCTTTTCGGGATCGGAGACTTTGAGATCTTCTATCTTATTTAGGATATTTTTTAGTCTTGTGTCAGTGACTTTCTGTACCTCTAAACCGGCTCTTGCATTGATTTCCAATAATTTCGGACCCTCGTTGGTGATGACCCGGTCGAGCGCGAGATATCCGAGATTGACGAAATATTGTACTTTCGATGAAAGGAAAAGTATGTCGTTCCGATAAGGAATCTTTTTGTTTTGAAAATGTGCGAATCTTTTTGGAAATCTGGTTTTGTAGATTTTTTTCTTCCGGAGTAGGGAAGTGATCTTGCCGCTTCAAACTTCGATTCCGAATCCGAGTCATCATTGTGCGAGATTCGCTTTGCCTCACGATTCTTTTGTCGGTACTCTGATCATAGTAGCGACGGGGACGAGATTGAAAACAATAATTCTGATGTCCGCCAGTCAGAATTCGCAGAAATCCTTGAAAAGCTCTCCAGCAATGAGTTTCTCTTCGATGATAATCTTATCGCTACCGAGGGTCATGGAGTATTTTCCATCGAGGATATCAAGGAGGCGCCTTCTGAATTCCTGGTCAGTGAGGATTTTATCTCATATCTGATAGGTTCAAGAATGCTGGTGATCTTCAAACCTTTGAAAAAAAGCCTTTTTGATTATGTTTCATCGCTGTCTGAGTTTGTTGGATGCTACTGTTTCCCTTTTTGGCATATCTCCTTCTGGCTGTTCTTCGGGAATATATTTGACGATATAGACTCCTTGTCCTTTGCTTCATTGATTCGGTTTCACGACGAAATTCTTTTTGGGGAGATAGGAAAAATCAAACTCATAGAGTTCTTTACGACTAGAGATGATGCCGTAAGTCTTGGCGAACGGGATACCTCTTTCTATAAGAAAATCTTTCGTCTGGAGTTTATCGTTAGCTAGACGAATGCCTTTCTTATGATTGAACTTCTTGATATAGAGGAGGTTCCTAGCATTGTTGCCGAGGATCCCGGAATCGAACATAGTTCATGAGGGAGGTAAAGATAACGCATCTCCTATAACTAAAAATAGTTGAAAATCAATGTTTGCTTTAAACCACAGTTTGTAATGTTAAGCTTGACTTTTGTAGTTAAATAGATAAACTCCGTAATAAGAAATAAAAAAAATAACCATTAAAAAAATGAATTATGAATACACTATTAAAATTGCTCTATGTGAGCATTGTTACATTCGCCCTCATGTTTATGGGGTGTGAGAAAGATCCCGTGATTCCATCGTTCTGTGAATTCGGAGATCAGGCTGGCCCAGAATTAGTGGTCGGTGAGCAATATGTGGACGCTCATAGGGGTGGATTATCACACCCCGATGCTTGCGATGCAATTGCGAACAAAATAACAAAAGGTATACAAAAAAAATTGTATAGCGAAATTATTCCTGAGCTTGACATGTTTGTAGCATCGGCTACAGAAATGTACAGAAAGAAAGATGAATATAAAGACATGTCGAATTGGTGGAAAGTGTCCAGAACCTATCTTATTAAAAAATTAAAGGGGAAAGATAAAGACATAGTAGACGACGATGTCGTTCGTGTATTACCTCTTTATGCAGAGATGTTGGACAAACGCATCATCCCGTATGTCATGGATAATATTTGTTATGGTGGAGGTGTGCGTGATGTATGGACCGATAACATGATAAAAAACACATTTGTTGACACCATTCCCTACGATCTTACTCATCAACCCTGGGTAATCACTCCTTGGTGGGAGTGCTATTATTATTTCTATTACTATGCTGTTGATCCCGGCAATTATGCCGAGGCCAAGAGTATGGGAATGAATGTTCCTTCTGTCGATTCGCTTATGGTCATCTTCCCCATAGAAGAGATAAAAAATCAGACCGACTTAAGAGAATACCGTAAGGAGTCAATTAAAAAATATGACTTCATGCAGGCAGATTGGAAACCGGTTCCGACATCCAAAGTACAGATGTACAAGGATGAAGAAGAGCTAAAAAATTAACAGTATTAACCTTTTTCAAGCGGAGATTATTATCTCCGCTTTTGCTTAACTGCAAAAAAAACTCTTATATATTTCATTTGAATTCCGTATCGGCTTTGCTACTACTATATACGACTTTATTTTTTTGATTGCTACGATGAAATTATTCGTATACAACACACTCACACGTCAGAAAGAGGAATTCGTTCCGTTGATGGAAGATCCAAATTATAAAGGTCCAAAAAAGGATTTTGTCGGAATGTATTCGTGCGGACCTACCGTCTATCGGGATCCAAGTATCGGAAATTATAGAGCAACCTTCACCGCTGATTTGATCAAAAACACACTGAAATTACTCGGATATAACGTAAAAGCAGTGATGAATATTACCGATGTCGGACATTTGACTTCAGACGCTGATGAAGGAGAAGATAAGCTTGAAAAGTGAGCGAAACGTGAGGGAATCTCTGCACGGGAAGTTGCTCAGAAATATGAAAAAATTTTTAAAGAAGGAATGAAAGCACTCAATATTGATGAGTTCGATGTGATGCCCAGAGCGACAGAACATATTCAAGAACAAATTGATTTGGTGAAATCATTAGAGGAAAAAGGATACACTTATACTGTCGAAGGAGACGGAATCTATATGGATACGAGCAAAGTAGAAAAATATGGAGAACTCATGTGACCAAATTACAAAAAGCGTTTAGCTGATTTGAATGCATGAGAAAGGGTAGAGATGGGAGGAAAAAAACATCCGACTGATTTCGCTTTACGGAAATTTTCTCCGACAGGGGAGCAGAGACAGATGGAGCGAGACTCGCCATGGGGAAAGGGATTTCCTGGTCGGCATATCGAATGTAGTGCGATGTCTTCAAAATATCTTGGCAATCAATTTGATATCCATCATGGAGGAGCGGATCATATCACCATCCATCATCCTAACGAAATAGCTCAGTCTGAATGTGGATTTGATGTTCATCCTCGAGTGAAATATCGAATCCATAACGAATTCCTTCAGGTCGATGGCGGCAAGATGAGTAAATCATTAGGGAATGTTTACAATTTGAACGATATTCAAACTAAAGGATTTTCACCATTGGATTTGAGATATTTCTACTTCATGGCACAATATGGAAACTTCCAGAATTTTACTTGGGATCAATTGGATGCTGCAAAAAATGCAAGGAATAATTTAAAGAAAAAAATAAGTTTTCATAAGATTAATCAAGAATGTGTTAATAAAATTAAAACATATTTTGAAAATAAGGAATACGGAAAATTAAAAGAAAAAAATGATTCAAATAAAAAAGTTTGGTTTGTGATTGATCAAGAAAATGAAAAAATGATTGGAGATTACTTCCAATCTTACTGAATATTCCAAATATTTTTTCGTAATATTACAGAAGCTTTATTAGATAATATAAATACTCCGAAAATTATTGCTTGGCTTTATGAATCGAATTTTAATGATGATAGTAAAAAATATGTGCTTGCTTTAATTAATTTCTTAGAAGATAATTTCTTGAAACTTTGATTATTTGAAATGGAGCTAATCCCTGAATGTCCCGCTGAAGTGACTTTACTCGCAGACCAGAGAATCGAAGCGAAGAAAAATAAGGACTATGCATTAGCGGATGAACTCAGGAACAAAATCACTGCGTTATGATTTCAAGTAAAAGACAGTAAAGATGGATACGAAATAGGTAAACTTTAGTTGTTTATTATATAAATGGATCGAAAAAAATCTTTTAGAGAATGAAAGGAAATAATTCTTTCTACAAGTTCTAAATCATGAATGCCTCATGCAAATATTGTGATTTCGTTGTGATTTGTAGATGATAAATTGCTAGTAGCAGACTGTCAGATGACAATAACTATTAAAAATCTAAAAGAAAATCCTCGTATATGTGTTGTTAGTAAATATTATAGAATAGATGGAGTAGTGGAAATATCGTGATCTTGAAAATATTTTGATATTGCAGTCCAGAAAAGTGAGTGATATACGGTAAAAAATGCTCTATTGGTTTCTATTGAAAAAGTGACCGATATGGATTCCGGGAAAGTTCTCTTATAGTTCATAATATTATATTGTTTTTTAGAAAAAATATAGAACAAAAGAATATTAAAATATTTCAAAAAGAAATTATGGTGCTGATGATATTTCACCAGTCCAAATTTCTATAGCTCATGAGAGGGGAATGTGTGCGAGGACATACATCCCTTTTTTTGTTGCTTCAGAAAAGTATTGATCAAACAAAAAATTTCACAGACTATAGATGATAGGTTTTCCCTGATATCGTTGAATGTCTTGAATGACGTGCGGATGATGTCCTATGATAATATCGGCTCAGCAATCAATAAGTTTTTTTCCGATATTTTCTTGTAGGATATTGTGCGTAGTTTGATATTCGGTTCCTCGATGAATGCTTACGATATTTTTGTATCATAATGTTTGGTATTTTTTGAGATCATCACAATAATCTTCTATATCACCAGAGAATCTGTTGTATAGGTTATATGCATGAAGCGCGAGAGGTATGCCACGGATAGTTTTTGTGAGGACTGTATTTTTGTTGATTCATTTGAAGTGTGTCCATCCAGCATAGGAGATATTTTGCTCTTGTAAGGTATGGATGGTTTGCATATATCACTCTTGTCAGTCGTCTCGAGCATGATTGTTGGCAATGGTTACCGTATCAAATCACAGTGATTGAAGCGTTCAAAGGATCGTTCATGAAGAACAGAAAGAAATACCATTAGTATGATGCGTACAATTTTCATCGACTCGTGGTGTTTCTAGATTGAAACCAAGGAGATCCAAACCAAATCATTTCCTGTGAATATTGGTTTTGGGATTCAATACTATATTTCATTGCTGATACCGATCTTGGAAATGCTGCTGTATTTTTTCTGGCGTATCCAATATCGATTTGACTCATCTATCAAAGATAAGATCACCAAAAAATCAAAGCACTATCCCATTATCTTTATTGCATCCTCCCGTATAGAGAATGAATGCTCTAGAAGTATTTTCTTTCCCTAAGTCTTTCCCTACAATAGTGCTACTAGAATCTCTTTTGAGAAGCCATGGATATTGTCTTTTGGTTTGTGCTCGAGTATTTACCAGATATAAACAAGTTGGACAATCGACTTCTATTGTAGTATATTCTTTTTGTGTCCGAGCATTCACCAACGTATAATAACTTTTGAGATCGTGGACGTATGCTCGCTGCTCTGATGTATAATGGGAAAAATCTACAGAAGCTATCACCAGAAGGTTATTGTTTTTTTCTAATTGATGTATTCTTTTAGCGAGTATATCCAGATTGCTGAAATCTCTTGGTGAGAGTTTGATGAACGATATACTTGCTTGAGGGAAATATTTTTTCAGAAAGGGAAAATGAGCTCATCGTCCATGTTCTTTTATTCGTTTGTCAGGATATTTTTCTTGATCTGAAATATAGATTGCATGAATGGGTAAACAAACCCCTTGGAAACAAATTGTCGTATCTATGATGTTTTCATAAAGATTATTCGTTCATTTATTAAAATGATCAGGACTGATAATTACTATTTGTAATGACTTTCCCGAAAGATTATAGGTATCCAAGATATGTTTGTAGGCACTATCTATGGTAGGAGGTTGTATCGCGAAATGGGGGAGTATAGCGAAATAGGTCTGATAATTTTTTTCTGGTATCGTTCTCGTATAGAAAAAACATACACTTATGCATCCACAGATGAATAGTCATGAGAAAAAATATTTCCGATAATGTTTGTGCATACGTGATAGGTGTTATTTCTGAAGTATCTTTTGGAGTGGTAAGGTGATAATCTCATCTTGTTTTGCAGCATCAAGTCACGCTCTTCGCTCTTCATCGGTATACCTTCATTTTTCTCCAGTAATTGCATCATCACTACCATAAAATTCAAATGTACTATATACAGGTCATATTACTGCTCTTGCACCATTAGCATCTTTGATATTAGCGATCAAAAGATACGGTCTTCCATTGGCAATATAGAGAGGACCATTTTTTTCTGAAGTGAATATATCTGCAATTAGTGCAGAGATGAAATCGTTATCACCGCCATCTATGACTTTTTGAGGATACAAGATACTCATGAGCTCATCATAATAGAGTCTCAATGTTTCATAGTCATCATCACTGATAATTTGGTTGCTGCTTTCTTTGATAGCCATGTTTTTTACAAAAAGAAGGAAATCGTTAAAAGGTTCAAATGAAGCATTATCTCCAAAAAATTGCTTAGTTTGTTCAGTAAGCGTGAGTAGCTCATCGACAAGATCAATATTAGGTTCTACATATCCTTTGGGTACAGGAAGTGCAGGAGGATTGATAATTACACTACATTCATCTTCTCATCACATTCCCCGCTCGGCATACGCTTGTTTGACATATAGGAGGGTATCGTGTTTTAGTTCAGTATAATTTCACTGGAATGTATTTAATTCTTTATATTTCCAAAGAGGGTCTTGCATGAAATAAGGGAGGTTATTACCAGAAAGCGCAAAAAGCCATCATAAGTCATTGAGCCATTGATGATAGGTAGAACGAGAGAAATCGTGATTGAATATACCGCTTTGTGCTTCTTGTTTTGCTTTGCTATATCAATCGATTTGCGTTGATGTTACTTTATATTTGTTTTGTGCTTTTTGCATCCATATATCGACAAGATCTTGTATAAATCCGCTATTCACTAATCCATCCGGTACGATCAATGATGTCTGTACGTTAGGTTTGTAGGTAAATTCTTTCTCTGCTGTACCAGCTGTCATACGATCAAATATCCAACTATCGATAGTGAATTTTTCTCCGAAAAATACGAATCCCGCTGTTTCATCTTTTGCTTCTTGTTCAGTCACTGAGAGTATTTCTGGTGTTTGGTAATGGGTCGAAACGATCCTTTGTGGTCTGAGTTTTTTGAGCTCTGATTGGGTATTTTCTGAAACACTGTCAATGATATTCATATCTGATTTCCATCACGCTGTTTGTATGAAATCTTGGATATCCTTGATATTTACATCATCATCTTCACCTATGAGTTTTTGTATAGCATCATAGAGTTGAGAAAAACTTGTTAATTCTTCATTTTGAATATTATTGATCATAACGAGTGATGCTTTAGTTTGTTCGCTATCACGGAAGTAGAGTTTTTCTCTCATAAACCATTTCATCCCCATAAAATAGGTTTTGAGAAGACTACTTTTGGTGTAATGAGATCTTGGAGTAAATTGTGTATAATCTTGTTGAATATCTATTGCTTCAGAGTTTGTTCCTGCAAGAGTAATAAGAAGAGGATCTTTTTCTCTTGATTGATCTGCTGCAAATATATTTTGTAAGGTTGTTTTTACTGCTTCTTGATAAAAGGTTGGAATCTTTGATTCAATGTTAGCAAGTTTTTGTAAACTAAGTGCTTTGATTTCTTCATTAGTTAAATCTGTTTCATCTGATGTGCTATTTTGCATTTTTTGATCTAGAGCAACCATGACCTCATCTTGAGGAACTAATAAGGTATATGGGATAGCTCGATATGCAGTAGCATATGCATAGTAAGGAGCTAATGCTGTATCTTTGTTTTGTTGATAGAGATTTGAAAACTTGGAAAACATAGATTCACTCAAATCTACCATAATAGTTCTTGCTGTGCTTTCTTCATAAAATCTTAAGGCGTTAGAGAATATCTTATGATAGAAATGTAATAGCATATCAGTGGTTACAAAAATGGTATTGTAGGAGAATCTTTGATAGTCTTGAGGCAATCCACCTATTTTTTGATAATAGAGTCCTCGTTCCTCTTGCATGAGCATTGGATTGTCAGCAGTCCGCATATTTCGATTTTCCCCAGGGTTGAAGATCAATCGTCCATGGTCATTCAGAAATGATTTTTGTGTCTCAGTAAGTGAAAAAGAAAGTCATCATCAGTTATATGCTCCAGTGATTTCGATATTACCTTTGTTAAGGTCGTTTCGAGATACCTTTTTATTGAATCATTGGCTGGTAGTGAGGGTTATGGTATCACATTGTTTGAGTGTTTCTACGCGTGATGGATCTATATCTTTTTCTCCTATGATTTTTTTTCGTGGCTGCTGAAAACCATTTTGCATACTTTCTAGATTTGTAATTTCTTTCATATCTGGCTTTTCCATTTTCCGTGTGAATGGATATTGTGATATTTTCCCTGACAACAATGCTGATCATGTGCTTAGTGATGTATTTGATATCGGTGTGCTCACCTGAGTACATCATCCTAAAAAACACAAACATCATACCAATAAGAGCAATCATGTCTTTTTCATAGGAGAAAGAAAAAAAATAAAACAACAATACGGTAGATGAATATATCTATAGATAAAAATAGATGATATACAATAGATAAAAATAGATGATATACAATAAATTTTATTTGCATTCTTGTGGTGTTTACATACAAAAATATATATTTATATCGATAACATGATACTATGATTCTCTATTATATTTTCATGACGATTATAAGTCTTGGTATGGTAGTGATTACGTATTTTGCACCAAATGCACTTTCGTTTCTCGGTAATGAAGTAAACGAAAAGTTCGCGAATATCGGTATGGCATTGCTTCGGATCACTTTGCTAGTAAAACCGATCTTTAGTATATTGATGAAATATTCAGAGCTTAAAACGCTTACCATAAGATGACTACGAGATTATCTCAAAACCATCAAATGAAGATCAGTAAAATGATTGGGAATGGTGGGTATAAGCTGTATATATTTTCTCGCTGGTATAGGAATGAAATGAAGAAGATTACTTGGTATCACTACATTCCTTGCAATATTCGCTCATGCAGGAATGCGAATCGCTACACGGGTAAATACTAATTTTACACTACTTACTCAACTTCAGAAATTTTGGATTCTAGCTTGATATATCTGATTGCTTATGTTGTTTATTGGTTATATCACATCAAATAATTATTCTATCAGACTTTTCAAAAAAAATTGGAAACTGATTCAATACAGTGCTTACCTCGCATTGATCTTTGCTATCCTTCATCTTCTATTCTTGAATTTTTGAGAATATTTTGGTCAATTGATTTTGCTAGCAATATATGTTGTATTGAAACTCATAGAAAAGAAAAAGATAAACTGGCTTTAACATTGTTTACATAAAATATATGAAAAATGTCAAATATTTTCTCAAATGAATTTCTAGGAATGTCCTTGTACTCTGATTAGTGAGCTTACTTAGTGATTTGAGTTCTCAGATGGTATTTCCCTTGATACCATTGTTTCTTGCGAGCTTATGATCAGGTGCTACAATCATAGGAATGGTAGAGTGAGCTGCAGATACGACAGCTGCATTATTGAAAGTGTTTTCGTGATATCTGTCAGATAAATTCAAGAAAAGGAAAATATTCGTTCTTATCGGATATGGTTTCTCTACAATCACAAAGCCATTATTTGCATTAGCAAAGACGTGGCCTGCAGTACTGACCTTCAGAGTCGTTGAAAGGATCGGAAAATGACTGAGAGATGCACCAAGAGATGCGTTAGTTGCTGATTCCACTGCACCAGAATACATGGGAAAGGCGTATGGTATCCAAAGAGCGATGGATGGAACCTGATCAGTGATATGAGCATTGATCACGTTGATATTGTTCCCGTATTTATGATATCAGAATCTATTCCTTTTTGCTTTTCTTCCATGAGTAGTCGCTGTTGTTGCTATACTCTTTGTAAAAGAAGCAAAGACGATGAAAAGGCATAATCATCGAAAGCATCTCAAGATACCAGAAAAAGTAGAGATACCATCATTACACACATCAATACAACTTTTACCAAAGAATCTTAAGTTGTTCATCCTTGTCTCAGCGCTTTTTGGACTAGTGAATTTCTGATATGCATTTTTATTGCTTAAAGCAAAGAGTGTCTGAGCTTCCGACGAATGAGCAATTATTTATTATGTGCTATTTTATGGTATATATACGCTTGTTTCTGCACCATTGGGAATGCTTTCTGATCGTATCGGAAGAAAAAAAATGTTATGGATTGCGTATAGTCTGTTTTTGGTAGTGACGTTATGATTAGCTTTTGTAACACAACTTTGACGAGTGATTTTTTTCTTTGTTTTGTTCGGATTTTTATTCGCTATCGTGGATGGAACAGAAAGAGCGCTTGTCGTAGATTTAGCAGGGAAATATAAATGAACAGCATTGGGAGTGTTTCATACTGCTATAGGAATCGTTTCTTTACCAGGATGATATATTCTCTGATTACTCTGGGATAATATTTCCCCTCAGGCGACATTTCTCTTTGTGTTTGCTATCGGTGTGATTATTATGATCATGTTCAGATTTGTAAACACAAAAAAACAAGAGATTACTAGTAATTCGTAATTTTTAATCCGTAATTGTCTATAATGCTTATCAAAGTTATCGGCACATGATGCCCCAAATGTAAACTTCTCTCCAAGACAGTAGAAGATGCTGCAAAAAAATTGAATATTGATTATGAAATCGTCAAAATAGATGATGCAGCGGAAATAGCGGAATATGATATCATGGAATTACCAGCGTTGATTATTGATGATGTGTTGGTAGAGTGATTTTCAGAGCCAGACGAAATGCTGGATATTTTACAAGAGATACAGAACCATCCTGGTGGATGTTGCTGTGGCGATCATTGTGAACACGATCATGGTGATGACGATGAATGCAGCTGCGGATGATGTAATCATTAGACGTCATTCCAGCGTCAAGAAGTTGCGGCCGGAATCTATATTTCTTTAATGTAGTATTGTAAAACGTAGGGGCGATTACTCGTCGCCTCATTTTTAAATTTTGAAAAAAGGCGGATACTATCCGCCCTTATAGTATATTTTCCATAATTGTTAGTTGTTCGCTGGTAGTTCTTTTTTCTGGTAGATGATCGCAGGATTGAGATTTACTTCGAAATCTTCCAAATCAAAGACTAACTTGAACTGATGCCCGTCGGAAATTTTCGTGGAATCTATCTGGCTAAATTCTTCATTACCGAAGATCGCTTGAATTTTTTTGAATCCATTGACCAAGATTGGTGCAGAGAACAATGCGATATTTTTGACTATGTACAGCAAGAATTGCAAGTCGGAAATTGCTTCATTCTTTGTCTCTTCGTTCTTGTATTTTGCTCGAGGCTCAGCTTTGGTGATATATTCATTCGCTTTCTGTACTAGTTGGTATCGGTCATCGAGATAAGATTTGATTTCTGCTTTTTTCAAATATTGCTCTTCTATTTTATTTCCATCCCGACCGTCCTCGAAGTAAGAAATGAGTTTGCTTTCGTTGTTCTCTTTGAATATCTCCCGTTTCTGCTTATTGAATTTACCTGCTGTTATACCGTATTTCTTGCAAAGGCTTGTGACTCTGTTTACGAGATTCCCTCGTCCTCAGATCAGCATGCTTTCGTAGAGATGGCCCAATCTTTCCACAGAGAAATCGCCGTCAGCGCCGATAGGTACATCATACAATAAGTTGAATATTACTGCATCTCTATCGTAGTCATTCACGACTTGCACAGGATCGATGACATTGCCGAGGGATTTACTCATCTTCTGTCCATCGACCGTAAAATATCAGGTGATGAATTCAGTGTTTGGTAATCTATACTCAACACTCATCAGCATTGCTGGCCGGAATATAGAATGGAATCTTGCAATGTCCTTTCCAAGGATATGGACGATCTGTGTATCATCAGATCGGAATCCTGCGTCTCTGCTTATCGTGACATAATTGAATAATGCGTCGTATCGGACATAACTCACTTGCTTAGGGTCAAACGGCAACGGGATTCAGAATTTATTTGTTTCCCTAGAGACGGAAAAATCTTCCAGACCACTATTTACGAACGATTTCATTTCATTGAACCTATACTCAGGGATGAGAAAATTAGGATCATCGAGGTAGAATTTTTTGATTTTGTCTTCGTAGCTCTTGAGCCTAAAAAATCGATTTTTTTCTGTTATCAAATCTGGTTTTTTCAAATGATCAGGACAGACCATCTCACCGTCTTTTTCGATAAGATCTTTTTCGGTCTTGAATCATTCACAGCCAACACAATAGTATCCTTTATATTCTCCTTCGTAGATATCTCCATGATCATAAGATTTTTGGAGCATCTCCTGGACGAGTTTCTTGTGATTTTCTTGGGTGGTTCTGATAAAATCCGTATAGGAAATCTGAAGATGCTGTCGGACTTCTTCCCGTTTTTTTCCCATTGCATTGAGATATTCCATTATATCTCTGCCTTCCGCTTCGGCTTGCTGAACGATCTTTTGGCTATTTTCATCGTTCCCAGTAGAGAATTTAACATCATAGCCAAGCAATCTTTTGTACCTTGCATAGAAGTCAGCGATGAACGAGCTGTACGCATGTCCGATATGCGGATATCCGTTAGGGTAGTAGATCGGGGTAGTAATCAGAAATTTTTTCATTGCTTTTTATAAACATAAAAATTGATCCATGATCCATGATACAAGAACAGCTAAATAGTTCATGAATCTTGAATCTAGTATCTAGTATCTAACGAAAGTGGTAATGTTTTCAAGCCCTATGATTTTTTACACACCATAATATGTCCTATGATATTTCCTTGCTCGATGACTGGTACGAGATGAATATCAAAAAAGCAGTTGTTCGCAATCTTTTCCAAGTCTTGGATCCTATGATTGAAAAAATCTATTTTGAACTGATCTTTATTCTTTTTCCGGATGAATTCACGTCTCTGGATGAAATGTCCGATGATCCGTACTCATCACGTTTTCAATATTCTGTAGACTTCATTGAATAATCATTCTACATCTTCGATGTGTTCCAGTACGAAAAAGCTGGTGGCGAGATCAAATGATTCGTCATCGAAGGGGAGTGGCTGTTCCAAATCACAAACGACTTTCTCTACTTTGCCAGCATTGTTGGGATGTCTGCTCAAAAGTTTTTCAGCGATATCACAGGCGACATATCTTTCAGGATTCAGGGGAGAGAGGTATTTGAACATTCTTCCGTCGCCAGCGCCAAGATCGATTAGTGAGATCTTTTCCTGTCTGGGGAGGTATTTTACAAAAACACCTTTGTCAAAACTATCAAGGTGTTTGTGGTGTTGCCCGTATTGATCGGCTATGGTGTTGTAGCCAGTCTTCGGATCGTGGATGAGAATGTGTTTTTGGTTATAAGACAAACTCAATTGCTAATTGATTAAAGATGAATAATGAATGATGAATGATTTTGGTATAGACCTGCTATGAACTATTTTGGTATAGACCTGCTATGAACTATTGTAATACAACGATAGTTTATTTTAGCAATACCAGCATTATTCATTTTTCATTATTAATTATTCATTTGTTTAAAAGAATTTCTTCTCTTCATCGACTTTTTCTCTTGCTTTATTCAAGAACGGCTGCATTTTTTCTTCTATATTTGGACTAGGTTCTTGCAAAAATTTATTTAATTCTGAACTTTTTTCTGCGGCTCTCTTGATATGCACGTAATATTTACTCAATTCCGCTACGACATCATTGAGATCGTCATTTTTTTCCAAGAGTTCGGTCGTCTTTTGCTTCAATAACGCATTCTGCTGGACGTACTCATCAAGTTCACTACTGAGATATTCTACTTCTTTTCCAGCTTCTTTGAGATTGGATCTTAGTTGATTGACGGTGTCTTTGTGCTGATATCTGAGATAGAAAACGAAGTATCACAAGAGTCCTCCTGCTATGGCTGCTAAAATGATATATCACGTCATGATTTTTAATGTAGAATGTAAAATTCAGAATTCAGAAACATAACACACAATATATAGCAGTTTAGAAGAAGAAATCAAATGAAAAAACCCGCCGAAGCGGGCTTTTTACAGCGCTGTAATATGGTATGAAATTACTTAACAGCAGCCTTGAATTCAGATCCAGCCTTGAAAGTAACTACCTTCATTGCAGGGATGTTGATTGTTTGAGAAGGATTTTGTGGGTTAACACCTTTTCTAGCTTTTCTTTTTGAAGCCTTGAAAGTTCCGAATCCTTGAACTCTAACTTCTCCTGATTTCTTAACACCACCGATAACAGTTTCGATGAAAGCGTTAACTAATTCAGAAGCTAACTTCTTAGAAACACCTAATTGTTCTGCTAGGCTAGCAATAAGAGCTGTCTTTGTCATTTGTACAAATAATTACTAAATAAAAAGTACTGTGTACAGCAATGATATTAGCATAGAGGAACTGTATTTCAAGAGATTTTGGCAGGAAAACCGGTTATATCGGCGAATACATACTTATTAGTTCTCACCTAGGATTTCTCGTAATTTACGGTTGTATTCGGGGATTTGGGATTGACATTTTGGTAAATATATACGTTAAAAAATAGAAGAGAGATGGGAAAAGCCACACGAGATGCGGGGCTATAAACTGGGGTCAAAAAATTTACTACTATATATAGTACTAAGAGAAGCTTTCCAATAATTTTTTCAATTGCTTGATAGCTCTCGATAATCTTTGTCTAACTACCTCATTGGAAAGTCAGGTGAGAAGTGTGATTTCTTCGTTTGTTTTTTCTTCTATAAATCTGAAATAGATCATATCCTTGCTGATATCGTCAAGTCTCTTCATCGCATTCTGTATCTGATTGAACTTGAAATCGTGCTCGAGAAGCTGTGTTAAGTCGGTTCCGTCTGCAAGTGTATCTTCGAATTGTTCTCATTCTTCATTGATCTGGAGATCCGTGAATGGTGTGTCAGAATTTTTTTTGAAGAAATCTTTGATCGTATTTTTGAAGATCGTCCGGAAGTAGACAGTAAACGATTGATCTTCCTTGAAGGATTTTACACCTTCCCGAAATTTTACATAGAAATCGGAGATGATATCTTCAGCATCCGCTTTGGGTATGAAATAGTTAGCGTTGATGTAACGGAAAAACATATCGACCGTTTGTACATAGAATTGATTGAATGCATTCTGGTCTTGATTTTTGAGTTTCTTGATGTTTTCTGGATCGAATGTAATAGCCATATTCCCTATAAAATAAACATAATTATATTTCTATTTTTTCATTATTCCTATCAGTGTTTCTTTCGCTTTTTCCAATTGATTGTCTGTGGTATTTTCGAGATAAGCGTCTGCATCAAATTCTACGACGACATCAGGAGTGATTCATGTGGTATCGATATTCGTTCCGTTAGGCGCATATCGTTTGCCTACCGTGAATTTGAGTGAAGCACCGTTGTCAAAATCTTTCATAGTCTGTATAGATCATTTTCCGAAGCTTTGGGTACCTACTAGCGTAGCTCAGATCTGCTGCTGCAATGCTAGTGCGATGATCTCTCCTGCTGATGCGGTTAATCAATCAATAAGTACTACAACAGGCATATCAGAGAAATCGTTATATCCCAATGAAGTCATTTTTTCGTCTTCGAACGTGGTGTATTTCGCACTTACGACCATTTCACCTTTTGGTATGAAATGCGAAGCTACTTCGACCGCTATCGGCAGAAGCCCTCAACCATTACCTCTAAGATCGAGGATGACACCTTTAATATCTTGTTGTTTGAGCTCGCTGATGGAATTTTTGAGGAGATTCTCGGTCTCTTCACCGATGATGGAAATGTTGATATATCCAATCTTTTTGCCGTTTGAACCAGTGATGATCTTGCTGCTGACAGAAGGTATAATAAGCGTATCTCTCATTATCTCTTTTTCGATGATCTCTTTCTCTCCGCTTTTGTGAACTCTTTCGATAGTGATCTTTACAGTAGTTCACTTAGGTCATCTGATTTGCGCTACAGCTTGATTCACATCCAAACTCTTTGTGGATCCTGTATTGATCATGACAATTCTATCGAGAATCAGGAGTCCGGCCTTGAAAGCAGGGGAGCCTTTGATGATTTCATCTATCTGTATATAGTAGTCCTTTTTGCTGATGACAGCGCCGATGCCCTCAAATTCTGATTCTCCTTTGAGCTCCTCTTGAAATCATGAATTCTGCTCGCTATCTAGATATAC
This sequence comes from uncultured Candidatus Peribacteria bacterium, assembly GCA_964560855.1. GTDB lineage: Bacteria > Patescibacteriota > Gracilibacteria > Absconditabacterales > Absconditicoccaceae > CAJBLF01. The sequence continues at coordinate 68,808 of CAZLLU010000001.1, forward strand.
CGTATAAGGATCTTCGATAGCATCTACATATGCCTTGATAGCATTGTCGAGCATTTTCCCAGTATTGAGCTTATCAGTATCGTAATAGGCAGTCTGGAGAATGTCGTAGACGGTATCAAAACGTTCATACGTCTTGTTAGTCAATCCGAGCTCGTCGGCGTTTACGACGTTCTTTATCGATGCGATCAATCCGTTGAGATTAAGCTTCCCTTCTTGGATGATAGGCTGGCGGAGCGATTGCCGTTCGTGGCCAATCTGCCGTGCAAAACCTCAGAGTAGTATTCAGAGTATAAATAGTATAAGCACTTTAGTTTTTTTCATATTTTTGATGTACAAATAAATTTTACGTATTGGTTACGTTCTCATAGATTTCTACTATAGAATTATGTTTAACAAATACAACATCAAGTACATAGGGCTTATCTGTAGAGTGTTTGAAGAGATATTGCTCTATGGTTTTTTTGACGGTTCCGAGTTTCTTGGGGGTAATGTAGTCGAAGAAATCATCCATATGATCTACAACCTTCACTTCCACGAAGGTCAGAAATTCATCATTTTCGAAAATTAAATCCAATTCTCATCAGTGGATTGTATATTTATGATGGAGCAAGGTATGTCATTTATTTTTATAGTGTTCGGCTACCAAAAGTTCTCCTTCATCGCCTTTGTCTTTATTATCCCTCATGGTTGTTATTTACTATATAATTCTATCGCTTTGTCTCGGTTGATGCATTTTCGGATATTTTGTACATATTCAGGTCTGCGGTTTTGATAGTTCAAATAGTACGCATGTTCCCGGACGTCTATAGTGATCAATGGTTGTTTTCCCATAGTGAGCGGACATCCAGCATTACTGGTATTTATGATTTCTATGCTTCCATCAGGATTTTTTACTAATCGAGTCCATCCAGAACCGAAATTGCCCACAGCACTTGCCGTCATTGTCTCTTGAAATGCAAGGAATGTTCATCGTTTGGCTACGATAGCATCATACAATGCTCATCTCGGCTCGCGATTTTCTTGCGGGATAGTCAATCCATTTCGGTAAAAGGTATGATTCCGAAGCTGAGCAGCATTGTTGAAAATAGGCCCTTCAGCAGTTGTTATGATTTCTTCCAATGGTTTACCGTCAAACGGTGTTCCACTAATTAGTTCATTCAGCTTGTTTACATATCCCTGATGATGCTTTCCGTAATGAATTTCTACGGTGTTTTTACCGATTACAGGCTCTAGAGCATGCATTTCATAGGGGAGAGGCGATAATTGAAACATAATTACGAATTACGAATTAAAAATTACGAATTACGAATTAAAAATTACGAATTACGAATTACGAATACAACAACTTTAATGTTTTCACTAACATGAATTGTAGTAGTTAGACTATTGTTTTCAAGTAAAAAACAGAAAGATTATTCATATCTTAATGCTTCTATCGGTTTTAACTTAGAGGCATTGTTTGCAGGAAGTATTCAAAAAACTATACCGATAGTTACGGCTGAAAAGAAAGCTAAAACAACAGCATTCAATGAAATAATGGCGGTGGTAAGGAATTTATTTATAAAGAAAACTACCAAAAAACTAAGGAGAATTCAAATAATACCTCACATAACACTCATTAATACAGATTCTGTAAGAAATTGGAGCCTAATATCTTTGTTTTTAGCTCAGATTGCTTTACGTATACCTATTTCTTTGATTCTTTCTGTTACAGATACCAACATAATGTTCATGACCCCTATGCCTCATACAAGAAGAGATATAGCTGCTATACCAGCGAGAAATGTGGTCATGATGCCAGTTATATCACTCATAGCTTCTATCATTTCGCTTTGGCTTTGTACCGTGAAAGTTGCATTATCTGTAGGACTGAGTCATAGATATGATTTAATCCCTTCTTCTAATTCTATTTTTGTATCTTCTATGGTATCAGGATTTTGAGCAGATATCAATATAGTAGAATAATTATGCGTTCAGAAAAGTCTAGTAGCGGCTGTAGTGATAGGAACGAAAATAGCGTCATTGGAATTTGTATTGTCGTCAAGAACTCAGATTACAGTCATGATCAGATTTCCTATCTGTAGATCTTCTCATATAGGATTTGTTGCAAATACTCACGATCAAAAGATATCTTCAGCGATATTATGTCATAATACAGCAACTTTAGCATAATTATCTATATCTTCATTAATGAAAAATGATCCATCAACGATTTCAAGATTTCTTACTGTTAGATAATCTAGAGTTACTCAGTTTACTGTGGTATTGGTAGTATAATCATTGCGATTAACCACACTTCTGTTACTGATAGTTGGTGCTATGGATTTGATATTAGATATATTTGCTTCTATATAGGCTATACTATCTTCATCAAGGGTAGCGGACTCAGAAGATGATGGATTTGAACGTATATTTCTATTGTTTCATCCAGGGGATACGCTGAGAAGATTTGTACCCAAAGATTGAATCTGGTTTATTATGCTTTGTTTTGCTCCATTTCCAATAGCAAGCATTACTACGACAGAAAACACTCAGATAATGATTCATAACATACTGAGTCAGGTTCTGAGCTTGTTTCTTCATAGGTCAGTCTTTGCATTGAAAAAGTGTTCTTTGATATTCATAAGAGAGGTAATGAATTAAACGAGATGTATATTGTCTATAAATAGTCAGTCCTTGAGATAGAGGTGTTTTTTTGCATACAGGGCGATTCCCTTTTCGTGAGTAATAAGAACAATTGTTTTTCCTTCATTATGAAGAGATGTAATTATCTCCATGATTTCATTCCCTGTTTTTGAATCTAATGCTCAAGTAGGTTCATCAGCCATGATAATAGAAGGATTTATGACAAGCGCTCTTGCAATAGCTACTCTTTGTTGTTCTCATCCAGACATTTCATTGGGTTTATTGTTGATCCTATGGCCTAATCCAACTTTTTCCAGTGCCTTGATCGCTCTTTCTTTTCTTTCTTGATTAGGTATTCATTGATAGGATAGTGGTAACATGACTTGTTCCAATGCTGATTTTCTTGGTATAAGGTTGTAAGTTTGGAAAATGAATCCTATTTTTTGTCAACGGATTTCAGCGTGCTCGTCACTACTGAGGTGAGAGACATCTGTATCTTCGAATAGGTATGTTCATGTAGTCGTTGTATCCAATAATCAAATAATGTTCATCAGGGTGGATTTTCCGCTTCAAGAATGCCCCATAATACTAACAAATTCTCATTTTTCGATTTCGAGATCGATTCATTTGAGCACATTAACAGTAGTAGTTTCTCCCAGATGATAGTCTTTTATTATACGATGTAATTTGATAAGCGTCATAATAATAATAAAGATAAAACATGTAGAAGATTATCTTGGCATCATTCATCATCACATTCAACCTCACATTCAACCTCACATTCATCACATTGATCATCACATAAAATTAGAGTTAACAGGAGTATTTGTTGATGTATTTGTAGTGACTTTCTTGATGATCTGTCATATGGACAATCAAGCTATAATTTCTGTCATAGTTCCATCAGTAGACCCAATAGTGATTTCTATTTGATGATCCTTTTCATCTAAAACAATTTTTCTATCTCATATCGTTTGGATAAATGTAGTTGGTATAGAAACTACATTTTCTTTGTTGCTTACGATGATTTTTACTGTAGCAGTCATTCATGAATAGATGATTTTATCTTCCTTATCTATGGCTACTTTTACTGTATAGGAAGTAACTCAATTGGATACTACAGGAGTGGAATCTACCTCTCACAGCACTCAATTGAAGGTGATTCACGGATAAGCATCCATAGTGACTTCAACATCCATTCATGCAGTAACATTTACGACATCAATCTGATCAAGAGTTATACTGATTTCTATAAGATTAGGATTCTCTAAATAAACATATTTATCTTCTGATGATGTAAGTTTGTCTCCTACTTTAAAATCTATTTTTCTTATTATTCCATCAAAAGGAGCTTCTATCCTAAGATTATCCAAATCTTTTTTTGTCTGTTCAAGAGAAAGTTCTTTTTGTCTAATATTATTCTGAGCAATAAGAAGTTGTTGTTCTGTTGTTCAATTCTTTGTAGTTTCTAATGTGTTTTCTTGAATAGCTATAGTGCTTTCTAAATTCATAACTTCAGCGGCTTTGGATGCAAGTGTGGTAGCATTGTTAGCAGTGTTTGAAAGACTGTTAATCTGATTTCTCGTGGTCAAAATATTTGCAGAAGTATTTTTTGTTCCCTCTACATAATTAGAGAGAGTTGTTTTGTAGGTAGAAAGAGAATTTAATGTATTGGGTGAGTCATTATAAATATCGTTTACCGTAGAGTATGCGTTTATCGTAGCAGCATAGAGGGCGTTGTAAAAATTCCTTGCATAATCTAGTCCTTCTAGAACCTCTTTCCTTGTAGCTCAAGAAAACGAGATTCAATCGTTACAGAAACTATCAAAATTATCTAATCTCGCATATGTGGTGATAATTGATTCATCAGTAGTATTTTTTCCTTGAGGATTATAATCTTCTATGATTTGTCTAAACCATGCGGTATCATTAGTGTAGGAAAGATATTTATCGCTGCTTCAGAAAAGTTTATCCAATGCATCAAGAAGTTGTCATCATTCTATAAGGTAGTTTTGTATATCCAATTTAGTTTTTTCAAGTGTAGTTACGGTGTCATTAATAGTATTTGATGAATATTTTTGATCTTCCAACATTGCTTCGTATTCTTGTTTGGCGATCGCTAGTTTTACTTTTGATTGCTCGAGATTGTTTTCTGCTTGGAGTATTTGTGCTTCTCTGTTGTCGCCATTGAGTGTTTCATCAAGTTGTAATTTTGCATTTTGAAGATTTATTTCGGATTGGATAATATTGTTTTCTACAGAAGTTTTGTCCAATTCTGCGATAATATCTCATTTTTTTACTGCATCTCAATTTTTGAAATATACAGCTGTTACTTCACCCTGTTGGTTGAAACGTAGCTGTTGCTCATCTACTAATTCTGCACTTCAATAAGATTTTATACTATTAATAATTGTTCAACTACTTACTACATAGGTAGTAACATTTTCTCTTATCTCTTCTTTTCATCAAATATTGAAGATAAATCCACTTCATACACCTAGGATTGCTCCTATTATGAAATATTTCTTGATGAAATGAAAAATCATAAATGTCTTGACCTTATTGTAGTGAGGATGTGACTCTATATATTTCTTTGCTTTAGCGTAGTTTTTTACACTTGCTTCTTTTATATTATTGAGCTTCATTTGATTCTATGTCGGATAAGAAAATAAAAGATTAGTTATTGCTATTGAATATTTCTGCAGCTGATGGTATTGTTCATGATGATACTGTTCATGATGATGTATTAGGGAAATTACGAGAACCTGTCATGGAGATTCAATATCCCTGCATAATCTCTTGTATATTTTTCCCTCCATCGATAGCTGCTTGTAGTTCGCCAGTGGATATACCTATTCTATTAGCTATCCTTGAAATTCACTCTTCATCGAGAACCATACCACTACCATTTGGCATCATACTTCATGATCACATAGGTCTATCCATAGCTCAAGAAAATCTACCACGAGAGGATGAAAATAGAGATACTACTTGAGAATTTGTATTGTTAGTAAAGATGTTTTTTATAGAAGAAAAAATAATAAAGAGAAAAATTCATACCAAAATTCCTATTCAAAGCGAGAAGATTTTCTTATTCATAAGGAAAAAAGATTAGGAAGATAAAATAAAAGAGAAGCAGAAAATAGAACTACCTTCTAGATAATTTTCTATATTTTTTTATTGGCTTGTTTGTATGTTTGTTGGCTCTGCCTCTAGTCCAGTAAGCTCTGTAGGCGTTTGCGGCACTGTATTTGTAGGGAAATTTGGACGCATACGCATACCTTGTTCATTCATCATCATTCAAGACATTATTCTTCTTTGTCAATTCATCATAGGAGGAAAATTACGATAATGATTTAAACAAAGAGTATATCAAATTACTCATCAAACAACTAATGATATGAGAATGGAAATTACAAAGATAATGGTTGTTTTCTTGTTCATAATTAATCATGGATAATATAAAAAAACGTTTTTGAAGATATATATTTACCTTAAATCAACCTTAAATGCATATACGATATTTCTGATAGAAAAAACATTTCGATTCCCTATAGTGGCGATATGAAATCTATAATTCTCCAATTATTCAAGGCTAACCCTAAAGATCGTACCTCTGAATTCGTCAAAACGCTCAAGAGGGATTTTTCTCGTGCTCATGGTTCGAAGGATCTGCCATCAAATATCCAGCTTTTGCAGGCGTATTTTGAGCTTTTAAAATCCAAGGAGATTACCAAAGATTCACAGATAGAGCAGTTGCTCAAGAAAAGAGCGATCAGGTCGGAATCAGGGATTGTTTCCGTGCAAGTTCTAACCAAGCCGTTTCCGTGTCCGGGAAAATGTATTTTTTGTCCCAATGAAAAATGTATGCCCAAGAGTTATATCAAATCTGAACCGGGCGCCATGAGGGCATTTCTCAATCATTTTGACCCAATCAAACAAGTCTACAATAGATTACTTTCCCTTACCCTTACCGGTCATGAAACCGACAAAATAGAAATGATTGTGCTTGGCTGAACTTTCGACGTCTATACGAAGGAATACAAGACGAAATTCGTGAAACAGCTCTACGACGCATGCAATACTTTCGAGGAATATTTCAAAAATATCAAGGTTTCTACCGAGAAAAAATATTCTCATGCTATCGTCGATAAAAGCAAGAAAATCATCTATTCCACTACGATCGAAGAGGCGCTGAAGAAAAATGAAACAGCAAAAAACAGGATTATCTGACTGACTATCGAGACGAGACCAGAATATGTGACCGATAAGAACTGCCAATTCCGGCGTGAACTCGGAGTCACGAGAATAGAAATGTGAGTCCAATCGTTAGACGAAGAAATTTTGAAACTCAACAAAAGAGGGCATACGGTCCAGCAAGCACGTGAAGCTTGTCACAAGATGAGGCAATACGGATTCAAGATTTCTCTGCATATCATGCCAGGACTCTACGGATCAAATTACGCAAAAGATCTGCAGACATTCAAGGATTTATATAATGATCCATTCTTCAAACCCGACGAGATTAAATTCTATCCAACCTCCGTTATTCCGAATACTGAACTCTTCAAACTCTATAAACAAGGAAAATATACACCACTCCAAACTGATGATATCAAAAAATTAATTCAACAGACCTTCATGGACGTTATCCCTCCATATACGAGGATCAAACGTCTTATCCGCGATATTCCTGCTAACGAGATTGTTGCATGAAGCAAGGTAACGAATCTCTCACAACTTGTACACGCCGAAATGAAATGCAGAATACAGAATTCAGAATTCAGAATGAAAAAGTTTTATGGAAGATTATATGGAAAATATAAACTCTATTCATCTCTACAAAAAGTGATTAAAGACGAATTGGAGAAAACAGTTGAACTTCAAGGCGTAGGGGATATTCGCGAACATCTCTTACAACAAAACATACAGACCTACATTGTCTGAAAGCAACCTGATCTCAAAAGTTTCAGAAATTTCGTTTCACTTGATACGAGAAGTAGAGAGATAAGAAATAAGCTTAAAGTTCAAAGCCCAAAGCTTAAAGCTGTAGCTAATGTGATAATCAGAAAATATCAGAGTAGCGGAGGAGTAGAGTACTTTATTTCGTTCGAAGACCAATTGTGATATTTGTATTGATTTACAAGATTGCTCTTGCCTACAGATTCAGTGGAGGTGAAGTGAATTGGAAACGATACAGCTATTATTAGAGAACTGCACGTCTACGGACAAGTAGAATGACTGCGTTTAAACGTTTCATCAAGCGATAAGGTTCAGCATAAAGGATTTTGAAGACAACTTATGGAAATAGCAGAACAGATTTCGAAATCGCACAATTACAAAAAGCTTTCCGTAATTTCTGGTATCTGAGTAAGGCCGTATTATAGGAAACTGTGATACAAACTAGATGGAACGTATATGGTCAAAAAGCTAAAATAAAAAACTCCGCAATTGCGGAGTTTTTTAGTAAGAAATATTTCTTTTTATGGAAGGCATTGTTGGTAGATAGTATTGATTTTTCCGTCTGCAATATCGAAAGCGTAGATGACTTTTATAGTAGCACCAGAAAGTGATTGCTGTATAAATAGTAATAGTATCTTTGAGGACTGCATAAATAGTAGGTATGTTATTGGTATCGCAAGTGAATGTTTTAGCGTCTGCTGCGATAGAAAACTCTCTGAGTTTAGGATTCTGGTTGATAAAATAATCGGTAACGCCAGGTTGAAAATCCTCGTTCATCGTGAGCATATCCAAGGTAAGATATGTACTACCATTTTTTTCTGCTATCGCAGTAATCTCTGCAGGAGCTGAAGATCGTTTTTTATCAGCAGGTTCTTTATCAGATCAGACAATTCTCAGTGAGATTTCTCATTCTGCTGTTGTAGGAGCATCTCCTGTTATAGCTACAAAATCGGCTACTGGTGTTTTTTTTTGGAGATATTACATGCAATAACAAAAATTACAATAATCACCACGATGATTTATCATATGATGAACCATTTTTTCATTGTTGTTTTTGTTTGTTTTATGAAAAGAAAGATAAAGAATACAAATTATATATCCAACTCTTTGACGGTCTTAGCATGGGTTAGGATGAAATGTTTCCTTGATTGAACATCTTCTCCCATGAGAATCCTGAATAATCTATCTGCTTCTTCAGCATCTTCTACGGTAATTTGATTTAATCTTCTATTTTCTGGATTCATCGTGGTTTCTCGAAGCTGTTCTGGATTCATTTCTCCAAGACCTTTATATCTCTGAACTTCAGTCTTGTTTGGCTCGAATCCGTACATATCTGGAGTATGATCCTCGTTATAGATATATTCTTCTTTTTTACCTTGAGTGAATTTGTAGATAGGAGGACAAGCTGCGTACACATGACCATGTTCTACGAGCGGTCTCATAAATCTAAAGAAGAAAGTCAGCAATAATGTTCTGATATGTGCACCATCCACATCGGCATCCGTCATGATGATGATTTTGTCATATCTCAATCCTTCAAAATCAAAACTATCTTTGACTCCTGCTCCTATAGCCGTAATCAATGCTTTAACTTCGTTATTCGCCATGATTTTTTGCATGACTGCCTGTTCAGTATTTAATATTTTACCTCTCAATGGGAGGATGGCTTGGAAATTACTATTTCTTCCTTGCTTTGCACTTCCTCACGCTGAATCTCCCTCGACAATATACAATTCAGTGCCTTCTTTGTTTTTTCTTGCACAATCGGCTAATTTTCCTGGGAGGACTCCGCCGGCCAAAATATTTTTTCTCAATACCGTCTCTTTCGCAAATTTTGCAGCCAATCTTGCTCTTGCTGCTAATTCTATTTTCTCGAAGATCTTATTGAATTCGTCTTCATTCTTGGTTAGGTAATCTTTGAGATAATTATAAACCATAGTCTCAACTTCACCTCTGACATAACTATTCCCTAATTTACCTTTGGTCTGTCCTTCGAATTGCGGTTCTGGGATTTTGACCGTGACGATAGCGTACAATCCGTCCGTTACGTCAGAATATTGGAATTCTCCTATTTTCTTGTTGATCTTGTCTTTTTCTTTTCCGAGTTCGTTGATGACATTCAATAATGCAGATTTGAATCACAATACATGGCTTCCTCCATCGACAGTAGGGATGTTGTTAACGAATGAAAGAATATGGTCATTGGATGTATTTACGAATTGGAATGAAACCTCTCATAGACAGTCTTTACCTTCCGCTTTGAAATAATGAGCAGAGGAAAGCGCTTGTTGAGTTCCTACGAGATTTTTTAACCATGTCTTGATACCGTCTTCATAGTAAAATCTTTGCTTGAATCCTGTTTTCTTGTTGACGAAATTGAACGTAACTCCAGGAGTCAGATAAGCAGATTGTTTCATTCTCGCGATTTCGATGGATTGAGAGAATTCTATCGTTTCGAATATTTTGGCGTCAGGCATGAATTTGACGGTTGTACCTATTTTATCACTTTCACCTATTTCTTGGATCTCTCCGTCAGCTATTCCTCTCTGATATCTTTGGAAATATTTTTTCCCATTTTTGTAGACCGTGACTTCGAGCCGTTCGCTCAATGCATTGACGACAGAAGCGCCAACTCCATGCAGACCTCAAGAGATTTTATACGAGCTTTTATCGAATTTACCTCCTGCGTGGAGGACAGTGAAGACTGTTTCGAGAGCGGATTTTCCTGTTTTTTCGTGTTTATCTACAGGGATTCCTCTTCCATTGTCATGAATAGTGACGGATCCGTCTTCGTTCAATGCGGTCGTGATAGTGGTACAAAATCCTGCCAACGCTTCATCGACGGCATTATCTACGATTTCCTGGACGAGATGGTGTAAACCTTTGGCGTCAGTGGATCAGATATACATTCATGGTCTCTGTCTGACCGGCTCCAATCACTCCAATACTTTGATATGCGATGCATCATATTCCTTTGAGCTCAAATTTGTCATAACTCTCTATAATAATATAACTAAAAATCAATGTTGAATATTGAATTTTGAATGTTGAATGTAGGAATTGCCGGGATGGACTATCGTAATTTTATGATAGTCAATAAATACAAGTCATTCACTCAACATTTAGCATTTAGAATCCAAAATTAATTTTGTTGGTTTAGTCTTCAAGGTAGTCATCATCATCGAATCTACTCATGTAATCATCTTCTTCGTTTTCATAATCATCCATTTCATCTTTTGATTTTCTTCATTTCTTTCTCTTTTTTCCGTCTCAGGCTTCAAGTTTAGCGATATCATCTTCGATTCCAAGTATTTTTTGTAATCCAGCGTGCTCTTTGAGCTTTTGGATGACTTTCTGTTCGATCTGTCTAACTCTTTCTCTCGTGACATTAAATTCCTCTCAGACTTGTTCCAATGTATATCTCGGTCCATCGATTCCATATCTCATTTTTACGATCTTTGCTTCTCTGTCGTCGAGCATACCCAAGATCATATCAAGGTTCTTTCTTAGGGCATTTTTTTCGGCGAATTGATCAGGTCTCAAAGTATTTCCATCTTCGATGAGATCGGCGAGTGTATCCCTTCCTTCATCTCCGACTTCTCTATCCAATGAGACGTTTCCGAAGATGACTTCTTCCAACTTCTTAATCTTCTTGATAGGAAATCATAGCTTTTGTCCTATCTCCTTGGAGGTCGGCTCTCTTCCTAATTTCTGGAAGAGTAACTGATAGGTCTTGTTATATGAATTGATTTCGTCAATCAAATGCACAGGTATCCTTACGTGTTTCGTCATGTCGGCGATTGCTTTTGTAATCGATTGTTTGATCCACCGTGTCGCATATGTAGAGAATTTAAACTCTTTATCTGGATCGAATTTCTCTATTGCTTTGATAAGTCCGATATTTCCTTCCTGGATTAGATCGGAAAAACTCAGTCTTGATCAGAAGAATCTCTTTGCGATACTGATGACCAATCTTAGGTTTGATTCGATCAACCTTTTTTTGGCTTCTTCATCTCATTTTTTTATCCTTTTGGCGATATCTCTTTCCTCTTCGGAATTCAATAATGGGATTTTGGATATTTCATTGAAATAGAGCTTGATGAAATCTTTATGCTGAGATTCGGAAACGTTTTTCTGGGTATCATAGAGTTCTATTTTCCCGAGTTTGCTCTCTTTTTTTGCTTCTTCGGCTTCTTTTTCCAAGACTTCCTCGATGGTAATGATCTTGATACCGAGCTTGTCCGCGAGTTCGTAGAATTTCTCTATCATCTTGACGCTGAGATCCATATCGTCTACGTCTGCGATTACGTCTTCTTCATTGATAATGCCTGTTTCGAATCCATTATGCAGGAGTTCCTGTAGTGGTTTGCTGAGCTCACCGATATCGTCCTGGAAACTATCCCGTAATTGCTTCTGAAGTTTCTGCATAGAGGGGGTGAAAGTGATAAAAGCGTTAGGTAGTACCTAGCTTATAGAAAGTTATCTATAATATTTGACATTTATAATAAAATATGTATAATATAATTGTGTAGTGAAGCCATACGCTTACGATAGCGTAATGAAGAGCACTGTCTTACCCAAGATGGTGCTTTTCTCTTTTTGCTTACACAAGACAAAAAAATAGTCACCGTTTGGTCCAATGACAGGGAGAGAATAACAATTTTTGGAACAATATCAACCCAAAAACTCCATTGAAAAGAAACGGGAAATAACTATGCTTACTTCATGTTATTCGTCCCAGATTGCCGCAAGTCCGCCTAGGCGGACGCCACATATCGTTCCAAATTGTTGTGATCAAACTGATTTGCAGCGACCTGAGATAATCTGAGGCAATGTGTGGCAATATAAGGCTGTTTTATATAGTGAATGAGCGAATTCTATGTTTCATTATTTCATAGGAAAAATACGTCATCAGTGAGGAGAAACGCTATTAATCAATGATCTGTTCGGAATCCAAATCCATTATCTTGGAAAAAAAGATCAGGGTGAATTTTTTTTGTATCCGTATATTGATGATAACAAAAAGACAGTTTTCTATTATTGTTTTGACACAATAGAGCAAAAAATAATGTTTGAGAATCTGCTCAAGATCAATGGTGTATGACCAAAGACGGCATTTCAGATTTCCCAGTTACCAAAGGCTAATCTCCAGCAAGCGCTCAAAAACGTAGACGTAAAATTTTTCCAAAATATAC
>CAZLLU010000002.1:0-69194 GCA_964560855.1 uncultured Candidatus Peribacteria bacterium
CATATATCGTTTAATCGTTTCATCATTTTATCATTTTATCGTTTACTAGTATGGCCGAGCGAAAACCCTTAGACAAAGTGAGAAACATCGGAATCATGGCTCACATTGATGCGGGAAAAACAACCTTTACAGAAAGGGTACTTTTTTATACAGGAAAAAAACACAAGATCTGAGAAACTCATGATGGAGAGGCAGATATGGATTGGATGGAACAGGAAAAAGAGAGAGGAATTACCATCACTTCAGCTGCTACTACATGTTTTCGGCATGATAATCAAGTAAATATCATCGATACCCCAGGACACGTGGACTTTACCGTTGAGGTAGAGAGGTCATTGAGAGTGTTGGATGGTGCGGTAGCGCTATTGGATGGATCTCAAGGAGTAGAACCACAGACAGAGACGGTTTGGAGACAAGCTGACAAATACGGTGTTCCAAGGATCATCTTCGTAAATAAGATGGATAAGCTCGGTGCTGATTTCTATATGTCTTTAGAATCTATAAAATCTAGAATTACTGACAAAGGAGTCGCTATAGAACTTCCTGTAGGAAGAGCAGAAGACTTCACAGCAGTTATTTCTCTACTTACGATGAAGATGTATACCTTTTCAGGAGAAAAGGGTACAGAAATCCATGAAGAAGAGATACCAGCTGATATGCTCGAAAAAGCAAAGGAATACAGAGAAATAATGATAGATAAGGTCTCTATGTTTGACGATGAATTAGCTGAAAAATTTCTCGCAGGTGAAGAACCATCTCTAGATCTCATCAAGAGAGCAATCAGAAAAGGAACAATAACCAATCAGCTCTATCCTGTTATGTGTGGATCTGCATTGGGAAATAAAGGTGTACAATTGGCTTTGGATTCAGTTATCGATTTCTTGCCTTCTCCATTGGATAGAGGAACAATAAAAGGTATCGATCCAGATGATGACACCAAAATATTGGAGAGAAAGCTTGATGATAAGGAACCAGTCGCTGCTATCGCGTTCAAGATCGCTACTGATCCGTTCGTAGGTACGTTGACGTTCGTAAGAGTATATTCAGGTACGATAAAGACAGGAGATACATTACTCAATCCTATCACAAGACAGAAAGAAAGAGTAGGAAGGTTGTTGCTTATGCATGCCAACAAGAGAGAAGAAATATCAGAAATACATGCAGGTCATATCTGCGCGTTCCTCGGACTCAAAGATACGAGAACAGGACACACACTTTGTGATACAAAAGATCCTATCATCCTCGAAAAGATGGAGTTCCCAGCACCGGTAATCGATATCGCTATCGAGCCAAAGTCAAAAGCTGATCAGGAAAAGATGGGTATCGCATTGTCTAAACTTGCATACGAAGATCCTTCATTCAAATACTATTCAGACCCTGAAAGCAATCAGACTATCATCGCAGGAATGGGAGAATTGCACTTGGAAATCATCGTAGATAGATTGAGAAGAGAACACAAAGTAGAAGTAAATACCGGTAAACCACAAGTAGCATACAGAGAAACTATTACTATGGATGCTGATGGAGAAGGAGTATTCAAGAGACAGACAGGAGGTAGAGGACAATTCGGACACGTATTGATTCACCTTCAAAAAAATATGGAGAAAGACTATGAATTTAGAGACGAAGTAACAGGAGGTACAATTCCTAAGGAGTTTATCCCAGCTATCGATAAGGGAGCAAAAGAAACAGTTGCACAAGGAGTGCTGGCTGGATTCCCTATCATCAACGTAAGAGTTGTTCCTTATGACGGATCTTATCATGATGTGGATTCATCAGAAATCGCGTTCAAGATTGCAACCTATAGAGCGTTCAAAGATGCATTCATGAAGGCAAATCCTGTACTTCTAGAACCAGTAATGGACGTAGAAGTTGTTACTCCAGAAGATTACGTTGGAGACGTGATGGGAGACCTTTCATCAAGAAGAGGAATGATCCAAGGACAAGATAAAAGAGGAAACGCAGCTGTTATCAAGGCAAAAGTTCCTTTGGCAGAAATGTTTGGATATACAACAGACTTGAGATCAAATACACAAGGAAGAGCACAATCATCTATGCACTTCGCTTCATACGAAAGAGTTCCAGAAAATGTAGCCAAGAAAATCATCGAAGAAAGATCAGGAAAAATCAAGGCTATGGATGCTGAATAGACTCAATTATTTAATTACGGATTACGAATTCTTATTTACAAATATAAAAAAAGAGCTCTGCTGTTTTCCCGTCCTCTGGCGGGCAGCGGAGCTTTTTTTATCATATTTTTTCTTGGAGTTCATGGATAATCCTATCAAAGGTTTTTTTCAGAAACTCCTTGTCTTCAATAGAAAGTAAATCATTAATTCCTCAGATTGGTCTGTCCATATTTTTCCAAAGTATCGTTTTTTGACCCAAAAGGTGCAACTCTAGAGATAAGAGATCTAAATTGCTATTTCTTAGCTCTTGTTGTCTACGTATTTGCTGCTTTTTATGCAAAAGGACATCCTTGTCTTCGTTTATGGTAAGTTGTAGCTCTTTTTGTATATTTATTCATGATTTTTTATCTTTGATCTGAATGATCAAATCTATTTTCTGTGCTTGATCTTCACCAACGCTAGCTTTGATGATTTTGATGTCATAACGATCTTTTTGTAGTAGCGCAAGATTTCTAAAAAATCGTTCAACTGCTTTTTCGGCTAATAGTCATGGCTTGTTTTGGTAATTAGCATTATACATTTCTTTTTCATAATCTTTGAATCCATACATAATAACTTCCTGGTAGTCTCTGTATTTTGCAAGGATGTTTTTGACTAATGCCAACTTGATAAATTTTTGCGCAGAATAAAATTTCTTATTATGACTTCACATCTGAGTAGTATCTATTATAGGGTATCATACCTCTGTACCAAATGTCTCCAAATCATTGAGCAATTCATACAAAGAGAAATAGTGCTTATTTCCCTGCTTATCCTGCTCAAAAAAACATTGTATATCAAAGACATCTGCATTGGAAGTAAATTGCTGTGGATCAAACATAATATTTCTTGATTTTGTCGGAAGGATATTTTTGATATCCAAAAGATTAAGCATATCAGTAATGGAAGAGAGTTCTTCTTTTTCTTTGATTCATAGATGACTTTGAGAAGAAAGTTCTTTTTCCCTTTTTACAAGCTTATATCTAGGTGTCTCTAAGAGGTTCGTATGGGAAACAGTAGCAAAAGTTTTAAGATAATCCTCTTTGAATGTATGAGATTTAAACATATTTTCTGATTCTTTTTTTGCGAGCGTAGTGTCAAATCCTGGATCTATTTCCTGACCTCAGCTGTTCTTCCAATCATTTTCCTGAAGTAAGGTAAAATATTCTTTTTCTATGCCTTTGATGAGTTCAGTGTTGATACACTTAATTTCTGGTTGTGAAAAACCTTTGATAATCCTTTTTACAGTATCTTCTTTCATTTCTTGTATTTTCCACACAAGACGTCACTTTTCACTTGTATCTTCTTGGACAAAATCCTTGATATCTTTTTTTGAAAGCGTATGTGAAAATTTTTTTGACATAAGGAGAATCAACAAAATAAAGATATCTAAGTATACTCAGACTATCTTTGTTTGTCAAAAAATAAGGAATCGCTTGATACTTTGTTCTTGCAAACTTTTTGGACATACATATTAAGATAATGCTTAATGTTGAATGCTTAATGCTTAATGAAAGACTTGTCTAGCTACAAACTATCGTAATATTACAATAGTTCATACAATAACAATTCCTACATTTAAAATTCAAAATTTACTTGTCCTCGAAGAGGGAAATTTAAAATTCAAAATTCAACATTTAAAATTACACATTAGTTTAGAGGTTCAATATTCAAAATTTCGTCATGAAAAAAAGAATAGTCGTCAACGACAAGATGCAAAAAAATTATACCTATTATCTGACTGAACCGATGGGGAAGAATTTTTCTCCGATTTTTCATCCGGAATTAACACCGCAAGAGATGCTCGAGATGGGCGTTTTCGGAGGCAAATACATGACGGATTGTCAGAAAGAATTCCCTTTATCTCGATTTAAAAACGCAAAATTATCTCCTCAAAAACACGATGCAAAATTGAATTTTTTTGGCGTAAACGCTTCGCAGTCATTGAAAGTCCGACAAGAAAAATGATGGATTCATCCAGAAGATCCGCGTGGTCGATTCCAACGATACTGCAGATATTATATGGGGAGGAGGGGACCGGACGATGAACGTCAGATTAAACGTCGGAGAGCAATCAAGAGGCATATAGTTCAGATCAAAAAATGATGCTATCCTTTGGATCGAGACTGCAGGAAAAAACAGAGACAAGCAGTACTTCATCGAGCTTACGATAGCAGGAAATTATAGAAAAACGCCGGTCAAAATAACCAGCGTTTTTTTGATAGATTATTGTCTCCATATCATTTTAAGGGTTTTATGTAACCCAATGATACTGATGACATAAAAGAGCATACAGACACCCCAACAAATAATATTCCCTATTCTTGCATCTCCGTTAAAGATGATGCTTGAATAGATTTCTTCTGTTGGTTTTAGCATCTGCACCCCATGCCACATAATGCCTACTACAAGTAGGATAGTTATGAAGAACAAAACCCAAGCCCAAGGTGTTTTAACTGTTTTTAGTATTTTTCCCTTCAGGGAATCATACTCATACCTCTGAAATGCAGAATCAAGCCCCCAAAAGGCGGCAAATAGGGCAAGGATTACCGGAATCAAACCCCAGAGATATGACATAGAATATTCAAAGGGCTGGAGGTTTCGGCCTACAATGTAAGCCTCTAAGATGTGCAATGAAATAAGTGCACCAATCATGCGAAACGTAGTATTTTTCATGTTTTTTTATAGTTTTTATTTTAATACTTATATATATTTACAGCAAAAGGTCAAATAATTATGACATATTATGTATACAAGAAAATAGTATAGATTTCCTTAGACGAATACGGCTGAGTAGGATACTATCAAGTCTTTTTGTTATTTCACGGTATATTTGACGGAGGTATCGATGACGTTTCCCTCTTTTTTTGTGATAGAAAATATCGGAAGGAAATCCTTGTCAGGGATGCCGTCCTGGAGGATGGATGTCACGGCATCATCAGGAGAGACGACAATCCTTCACAATATATAGCTTCTTGTCTTCAATTTGATTCAGATACGCTTGAGTGATTGGTAGATAAGTTCAGAACAATAGATAGCGCTAGAATCTTCGGTAAGCATATCATAATCGTATTCTTTCCCTAGATTCTGCAATGCATATACGAGGAATTTTTGCTTTTTTTCTGGGGAAGCGGTAATCCTAAATCCGATGATACCTTCTAGGTAGGAATTCCCGTTTTCTTTGAGATTGGCCACATCCATGATACTCCTTACCTGTACGCCTTCAGAGGAACTATCGATGATGAGCTCTTCCAAATCGTTGGTATAATACGGTGCAAGCATCGCATAAAGATCGCTATTTTTGCCGAAGGCTTGGGCGAGTTTTGGGCGAGTGCCGATATATATGATGGAATGCTGTCGCTTTCCCGGAATGAAAAAACTGCTTACATATCTGCTGTCGGTGAAAAAAATATCGCTTGGCTGCAGTTGCGCTATGGAAGATTCGATATCTTGCCGTGAGAGCAATTCTATTTGATCGTTTATGATATTGTAATGGTCATCCAACGATAGCTTTTTGATCGCTACATGACTTACCGTTTTCATTATGGCTGATTGGATGGGAAGCCTGATTTTAGTATCTATGACAGGAATCTTGTTGGGAAAGATTAGGGAAAAAAGAACCAATACCAAACATATTCATGCTATTGTGAAGAATATCATCATACATATCTTTATTTTGATCCTTATTTTTGCCATGCATGCAGATAGGTATAAATGAGCTTTATTTCATGCTCTCTGCCAACAATCTGGTCTGATTTTCCATAACAAGTGCATCGATCATATCTTGGATTTCTCCGGTCATGAACACAGGAATATTTGACCAAGACTGATGGATGCGGTGATCGGTGATTCTATCTTGAGGGAAATTGTATGTCCTGATTTTTTCAGATCTATCTCCATTTCCGATCTGGTCTCCTCTGAGGGTTTTGGTCTCGGCAGTTTTCTTGTCGAGTTCTATCTGATAGAGCCTTGCTTTCAATACTGATCGAGCCTTATCTTTATTTTGTAATTGCGATTTACTGTCTCAGATATTTACGATAAGTCCGCTCGGAAGATGGCGTAATCTCACTCCAGTCTGGTTCTTGTTGGCGTTCTGACCTCCGCTTGATGAGGCTGCATAGGTATCCATTTCTACGTCTTTTGGATCGATGACAAAATCGATATCTTCCGCTTCCGGCATGATAGCTACCGTTACGGTCGAAGTATGGACTCTTCCTTGTGATTCTGTTTCAGGGATTCTTTGTACTCTATGAACACCACTTTCAAACTTCATGATGGAATAGACTTTATTTCCACTGATTTTTACCATTACGAATTTGATTCATCCGATATCAGAGAGCTGTTCTTCTACGATTTCTGCTTTTCGTCATTTTTTCGTTGCATATCCGAGATACATCTTCAATAGTTCTGCTGCAAACAATCCAGCTTCATCTCCTCCAGCAGCAGGTCTGATTTCCAAGAAAATGTTTTTATCATCATTAGGATCTTTAGGCAGAAGCTCGATCTTGATTTTCTGTTCGAGTATTGCCAATTGCGCGTCCGCTTCTTTCAATTCTTCCTTGGCCATCTCTATCATCTCTGCATCGCTTTCATTGTTGATGATCTCTTTGGCTCATTTCACCTGTTCATTATATTTCTTGTATGACTGGATGAGATCGAAGATATCCTGAAGATTGGATATTTCTTTGTTGATGATAATAGATTTTTTCTGATCGGAAATAATCTCAGGATCCATGGATTGTCCCCTGAGTTCGAGATATCTTTTTTCTATATTGCTTAATTTATCTAACATTATAAAACAATGAATAACTAAAAATTAAAAATGAAAAATGTTGGTATCTTTTTAACTAATATCCATCTTTCTTTTTGGATGTTTTTATTGTTGCTACAAGTATTTTTAATAATTCTTTTCATAAATTATGTAATGAACAATATTCGTCTTGAGTAATGTATTCTGTCTCTAAAAGAATGTCTAACCAATATAATGTTTCATTAGCTTCTTTAAGAGCTATACTCATTTTGTTGATAAAATCTGCTCTTGATTGTCCAAATTCAGCTTCACGAACTAATGCTCAAATACTTGTTCATGATCTTATTAATTGCTTACTTAAAATAAATTCTTGTTTTTTTTGAGAAAGATGCTGGTAAAGTCTTACGATTTTAATGCTAAATGTATAACTTTTTGTCTTAAGAATATTTTCAGTCATATAATCAATAAATAGTAAATTCCTACGTTTTTCATTGTTCGTTTTTCATTTTTCATTGTATTTAATAGAAAATTTGTCCTATGATAGTGAAGAGAAAATTGAATATAGCTATGCTGACTTTGGAGAATACAGGGCTTGCGAGATAGACGAGTGCAATGACAAAAATAATGCCGAAGCGTGCGTTTCTTTCCATTCGCTCAGCAGCTTCGTGTCGCCGTATTTTTATCAACCTATATCCATCCAATGGTGCAATAGGAATGAGATTAAAGATAGCAAGCGTTATATTGAGGAAACTGAAATTAATCCAGAAACTAACCATCAGATCGATATTGTTTGTGAAGATATCATTAGGCGTTCATCACATGATTTTTACATAGATAAGCATGACGACAATTCCGACAATTGCAAGAATGAGATTTGTCGCTGGTCCTGCAAGTGATACTATGAGTTCTCCTTTGCGGGGATTCTTATAATAGAGTGGATTGATTTGTACGGGTTTACCTCGTCCGAAATGTGCCAAGAATACCATCAGGAATCCTATGGGATCGATATGTTTCAATGGGTTAGGGGTCAGTCTTCCTTGTAGTTTTGGTGTAGGATCTCCAAGACGATAGGAAACATATGCATGAGCATATTCATGCATTCAGATAGATACTGCGAGGATAATCGCCAATTGTATGATTTCCCATATTCACATAATCTATTTCATGGCATTAGTTAAAAAGCTTTCGAAGTTATTGAAGTTTCGAATTTTCTTGCCGTCGATATGGATGTTGCTGACGAGCTTAAGATTTTTGTAGATATAATTTCTTCGATTGTATTCGTTGAGGTCGACGTTTTGGCCGCTACCGAAAAGCGATTCCACGAGATCAGGTTTGATGTTGAGATTGAGATATTCATTGCCGAGAATAACGAACGGCATATCCTTGGAATAAATACTATTGATCTCTATAAGCGGCTTTTTTTTGCCCTTATCGTCTGCTGCTATGTATTGTTTCAGAAGTGTAGAGAGTTTTTGGTTCTGATATTGTGATGGATTGATTTCTGATTTATCCGTGCTAAAGAGCTTGGTGAGATCTTGCTTGAGCCCCATATCCACGGAATTGATGAGAATATCATAATCACCAACCATGAGCCTGCCTTGGAATTGTTCTGGAGTAGTTATCTTTTCGAAAACAAAATTTTCAGAGATGTCTGCCTCCTTGAAGATGCGTTGCATTCTTGCGACGACAAAATCATTGATATAATTGCTATAATAGATAGCGGTGAGTTTTACCGGCTCGCCGATGTATTCTTCAGGTTGCGCTTCAGGGATGACATTATAAATATCTATTGAGGAGAGGAGCGTCTTCTTAGTGCCTACATAGCCGTAGATACTATATTTGTTTAGTCATGATCAGAGATTTTCTTCTGCGGTACCAAAGGTGTACCGTCATGATTTACCTCATTTTGTGAAATGCTTTGGTGTGTACGTCTTGCCCTTGTATTCTATAGTGACTTTGTCATAGCTGTCGGTAAAAGCGAATTCAACAGGGAGAGATACTCAGGTCTCGATAAAGTAGACGAGTTTTTTGCCTTCACCTTGGATAGTGATGGATTTTGGCAACGCCTGGACATTGATATCGAGAAGATCTTCTTTGGTTATTATATTTTCACTGTATTCGCGATTGAGCATATCCTTGACGCCAGCTCCGGTGGATTGGAAGACATCGAAAAGCCCATCGTCATTTTTTCTAAAATATTCTTCGTAGCCGCTACCGTAGAAATTATGTTTGATGAGTCCTCAGAGCGCTCTTCTTCCTCTGACACGGAGCTTCTCAGAGTTAGTATTGAAGAATACCATGATCAGCTGATTGGTGGAGAGCTTCTTTGAAGTATATCACTTGAGTGTCTCTTCGCCGACATATGCATCTATGATAGATTTTTCTCAATTCTCAACTGATTTTTTAAACACATCGAATGAGGTAGCGTTTTTGACTTGATAGAAGTTTAAATTACTCTGATTACAGTTTACGAGATTGAATACGAGTGAATATTTATCATTGGACTGTCCTACTAGATTCGCACAGTTGGTGTAGACTGGTTTGAATGCAAAGATAGATTTGTAGTCATTCAACTCGACGTTGATGAGCATATGCTTAGGTAATATATAGTTTGTGAAAAAAAGAATATTGTCAGATGACGCCGTCGGGAAGGTGACCTTGAGTGTGTTGTTTACGTCCTTCGTGATGATAAGCGTATTGTATTGGGTCAGTAATGTGAGTTTTCGCATATTATTTTTGAGAATCTCATTGTACGTGAAAAACACATCTTCCAGAGAAACTGGAGTACCGTCGGATCGGATGAATCCTTTATTTAGGCTTATCGTATAGTTCTGGTTATCTTTGGTTGTGACCGTACAGAGATCGGGGATATATGCCGATGTTCACGTATCGTATGATGGTTTTAGGCATCCATTAAACAGCAATCCTTGATAGAAGTTGCTTTGGGTATCGCTGCGGAGATATGGCAGATAGGAAGTGTTGCCAAATATCCCTTCCACAAAGGTCCCTCATTTGGTGCTGACCTGAGTAGAGGAGTATGCCACATATTGATAGCCGATATAGATACTCACCAAAACTCGGAAAAACAAGGATAGAAAAAAGACATATCTCAGAATATCTCTTATGAGTTTCTTCTTGATAGTGATTCACATTCTTATTTAGTATACGGTAAAATAAGCGAAGCAAGAAGGAAAGCAATACCTGCTACGAGAGCTACTTTCTTGAGCTTATTTTCGAGGGTCTTTTTGCTTCCGTATTCATTACCTCCAGCCATTCCACCGATTCCTAATCCTAGGCCTCCTTTAGGTGACATAAGCAAGACGGAGCCAACGAAAGCTATTCCAGCGATAACAATTACGATAATCAAAAGTGTATGCATTTTTTTCATAATAACAAAAAATAAAGTGGATTTACTATATATATCTACCTTCCAAAAGCAATACTAGATAAAAAAACCCCGGAAATGCTCCGGGGCTATAAAAATCGGTATTTCTGAGCTAGATTAGTTCAATATTGCAAAGTTGACGATGAGATATCCGGCTCCGAGAATAAGGATACCTATGAACATATACACCAGGCTATTCTTGATGCTCTTGACTTGAGCAGGATCGTCCGGCTTCATAAGCAGTTTCACAGTTTGGATGATGATGATGACCAGCATGACGAGTGATACTATACCAAGTGCATAGTTGATTATTTGGTAGAGGATAGGTATGTTTTTGCTCGCGAGAATTCCTGTACCTATCTCTCAGAGATTCGTGATATTCTCATTAACCACTTTATCCTGTGCGCCGTAGATGACTTCCACAATCTGTTTTGCTCCGATGATAACGAGCATAGAGATGACATTCCGTGCAATGAGCGTTCATGCTTTCTTCACTGTGTCCGCATCTTTACCGAAGATGAAGGTAATGACACGTCCAACGAGGATGACGAACATCGCTCCTAACACCAGATAGATAGCAAACTTGATGAATGGGAAGATAATCTTCTCGTACAAGTCTTTCGCCATCGTCTTACCTACGATTTCATTTGCGCTAAGCATATCGAAGACATTCTGTCCGATGAATTTTGTACTCATAATTAAAATGATACCGATGACTCCGAAGATGATATATCTTGTACCTTCTTGTACAGCTTTATCGTCGCTAGAGAACATGAGTTTGTAGAATCCGAGGATAGCAGAAAGAATACCTAAGATAATAATCAATGGCACCAAGACATTCATGATTTTGTTGTAGAGAAAATTCTGGAGCCCTTGTGTCCCCGTAGCTCCTTCTGCAGCTTCCAAATTCTCACTGATACCTTCGATGCTCCTGCTGAGAGCGAGATCGAATCTCTCGGCTTCTACGATTTCAAACTTTCCTGTCCAGATATTGTTGGCCGCTATATCGCCAGCAGTTCATAAAAGACTTGGATTGATCTTGCAGACCATAGTTTTCTTACCGGTGGCTTGAGTGAAGATTGTCTTAATCCTTATATTTACGCCTAATTTGGTGGCTGACGGTACGCTGAATTGGCTGACGATATTTGAATTGTAGACATTGACGTTGATATTATTGTCCGGGTCAAGCCGGTTGCATGAAAGGAATCCTGACGGAAGGTCGTAAGTATCCACTCATGATAATCCATTGTTATAGAAGATAATGCTCAATTCAGGGCTTGATCACTGTGCTATAGGATAGTTATTGGTGCGTACAGGAGATTTATCGATGGAGATATCTACACCAGGGACAAGTCCACCGCTGACATTACATCCAGTATAACGATAGGTTTGTCGATTACCTTGGAGCACCCCTCCGCTACAACTCAGTGTGGTGGAATATTGATTGCAACTTTTGGGAAAATCTACGCCAGTAAAAGAATAGCTTATGATACTTGATCATTCAGCGAGTGTAGCTCCCCATGGAGTGGTACATCCTGCACAATTAGCGAAATAACTCGTAGTAGGAAATGTTGTACCAATGAGCGGTCCTGATCATGTGAATTTATGTCGCTTGCCTACATTACAGGTTACGGCCATTTTGACGCTATTGCATCAGAATTCTTCAGTAGGAGCTGATCCTGTGTAGACAAAAATAGATTGAAGATGAGGGATATATCTATCGGAAAGATTATCGTAACATGCTCCAGATTCAACATTCTGACATTTCGTATAATGAAGAGATGGGTTGTATCATGACCGTGTACCATTAACACATTGTATAGTAATATCTACATCAGAACATGATTCATTGTTCGTTTGCATTCTGAGATTGTCAGTAAATACGGTGGCAAATGACCCGTTTAGTACAGATCCTGTTCCATCAATGATATTTGCACATGAAGCAGTATTCGCTTGGGTACATCCGCTATAGAGTCCTGCTTGTTGCGCAAGTCCATTTCCTGACCAAACTCCGTTGATGCAAGTAAGTGGTTTTAAAACATTAGCACATGTTCCTGCTCCGAGAGAAGTAGGACTCGTATATGCGTTGAGTGATGAATTGTGCGGTACGGTGATAGCTGGGCTTACTCGAGTATTTACGCATCCGGTGAAATAGGAAGGATCCGTACATCATGTAGATATTCCTACTTGACCGAAAGTTCCATTACCTGATCGTGTACCATTGTAACAGGTGAGTGTCCTTTTTTGTGTAGCACATGTCTGTCCGATACCTGGTGTCGTGCCTGCATATCCGATAATTATCTCTCCATGGTCTCTGTAACTATTGGTCCGTACATCTACACATTGTGCTCGATTGGGATCGGTGCAGGACGCGAACGAGTAGAGTGATGCATTAGGTACGCCGGTGAATACACCATTGAGACATTGGAGATTTTGGCTCAATTGCTGACAACTCTGGGTATAGGTTGCTGACGCGGCTTTGTAGAGTACCTTAAAATCCAAATGGTTCGCTACAGTAGGCGTTGTACAACCGGTCCATGTATGCGGTATACATGATGCATATTTATATGTATCACCATAGGCGACGCTTCCGCTGACGCAGGTGATAGTTCCTAATGATTCATGGCAACTCTGGGTATACGTAGCTTCAGGAATGGAATATCATGTCCTCGAATGACCATCTGCAAGGGTTGTGTACGGACTTCGGGTAGGCAACAAAGAACAGTTCTGAGCATATGCGAAAGCGAAGAGAGAAACTGCTATCGTCATGATAGATCCGATAACCTTACTGAGCCATGATGTTGTAGTGATTCTGTAGTTCATCGTCTTATTGATTTTGTGTAAAAGATTTTTTGGTGAAGAGCGATCCGATCCCCTTAATGAACGTCATGATTTCTCTTGCTACAGGAAGATGCGGAAGGTGTTTCAACTGTATAGCCATGACCACATATCTTGAAGCGATCAAAAGTATTCATGCATAATATGTCCGTACAGTGAAATCAGGTTTGATGAGGTAGACGAGTCCTGCAGCGATGATGAGTCCGATGAAATATTCGATAATGAGAGAAATGTTCCCTTGGGTGTGTATGATGCGGCTATATTTCTCTTTTTCCTGGGCAATCTCGTTGTCCAAACTATATGCTGCCATTTTTCTGAAGACATTAACGAACGACTTGCCGATATAGCGCAAAAATCACGTTACATATCCTCGGATTTCTTCCGGGTTTTTGAGAAAGAATCTATTGATAGTATATTTAGTCTTGGTGTTGAGAATATCGATATCCGACATCAGCGATGCTACTCTCAAAATGATAAGAATGATGATGATGCTAGTGATTGTGATACTACCGGTCATGCAGGCGATAATAAATAACAACCGTCGGAGCAATGATTCCTTGATCCATCGATTAGGCTTGTCGAAGCTGTGTGCCTGATACCGGAGATAGATGTTGTAGATTGGTAAGTATTTGAGGATGATATCTTTTTTATTGCCTTCGATGGTGTATCCTTGGGATACATGGCTAGTGCTTTTTATTAGAGATATATCAGAAAGAATACTTACGACGCTGATGATCAGGAGCCCTATAAGGATGAATATGCTGATTGTATAGGTTACACTTAGGATTTTGATGTCAAAAAGATAATTCAAAACACCTGAAGCTATCGTGATAAGTCAGAAGAGAAGTGTGATGTATCCGAATTTGATATACCCTTGGATGAATTGTTTGTCTTGATCAGTAATGTCCCGATTTCCCTTCTTGAGCATATTTTGGACCAATGGCGCAAAAAACAGCGCTGCTGAGAGCGAAAGCTGTGTCTTGGTATTTGTATCTGTTGTTTTGAGCTCTTCTGCCATCTAAATGAATGAATAATTAATAATTAAAAGTTAATAATGTTGGATTCTGTTTTTGTATAGACTATTGTAGGTATACGATAGGTGATAATGATACAGTTCTTTCATTTTTCATTATTCATTGTTAATTTTTTATTAAGTTATGCTACGTCAGTAGTGATGAATGCTTTTTCTTCAGGAGATGCTAAGATTTTCACGCCTACATGCTGGCTTCCTGCAAAGATGAGTCCTTCTCCGATTCCTGATGAGACGAGTCTTCTCTGCTCAGCTTCAGATAATCATAAGAGTTCATTCAATGCTTTGATAGAAGTTGTAGATTGTTTGAGAAGTACTTGAAGCGCACAGTTGGAGATGATCGGTTTGCCGTATTTGCTTCTGACGAAATCTTCGATATCTTGCGAAATAACCGTGATTCAGAGTCCGTATTTTCTTGCTCTTTTGGTGATTCCAAAGAGGAATTCCGCAGAAGTTTCGTTTTGGAACATAATCCAGGCTTCATCACAGGCAAGCATTCTTTTTTTCTTTTGCGATCTTACTTTGGTCCAAATCCAGTTCAGAACATTGAACATCGCAGGTGTTTTCAGCGCGTCTTCCAAATCTCTGATACTGATGACGGTCAACTTATTGTTGATATCTATGTTTGTGTAATTGTTGAATACTTTACCGAAAGTTCCATTGACGTATTTACTTAATCTTAATGCTAATCTATCTCCACCTTCCATACCTTCGAGGACATTCATGAGGTCGCCCATGATAGGAGGTTGTTTTCCTTCGTAGCTGTCTGCATCAAGAGAGAATCATTTGAGCAAATAGGTGCTCTGCAATGCTTTGTCAAGCAATGCTTCTTCTTCTGGAGTACATCAGCCGATAAGGATTTGGATCATACCAATCAGACTCATGATGTGTGATCTGAGAAGATCTCCCTTGCCGTATTCCACATCTTCGATCTTTGGTGGAATATCGAATGGATTCAGATATTGCTGTGAGTTCGTTGCAATATTTACATAGGTTCCGCCAACTTTTTCGCAGAGCGCTTTATATTCGTTTTCTGGATCGATGATGATAACATCAATGCCATTGATAAGATATCTCAATGCTTCCAATTTGACCGTGAATGATTTTCCGGCTCCGGATGTAGCAAGTATGACACTGTTCATATTC
Organism: uncultured Candidatus Peribacteria bacterium; assembly: GCA_964560855.1. Lineage (GTDB taxonomy): Bacteria > Patescibacteriota > Gracilibacteria > Absconditabacterales > Absconditicoccaceae > CAJBLF01. The sequence continues at coordinate 15,318 of CAZLLU010000002.1, forward strand.
GGTAATTTCTGATTATATCTGTCGAAAATCACCAATCCTCAGGTATGGAGGTTAACTCCATAGAGAATTCCTGTGTCCTGGACCATATCATTGGAAATAAATGGGAATCCACCTGCAAGTGAAGAGGTGACTGCACTTCTGCTAATTCCCAATTCATCAGAGCATATAGGCAATCCAGAGACGAAGCCTTCGTCCATTCTTTGGATGGCATTCTTGATTCTGATTCCGTATCCTGAAATTTTCTGTTCCATTTTTTTCCCTGTTTCCTTTAATTTATCTTCTGTTTCATCATAGATATTGATGTAGAAAGAATTTTCGAAATATCTCTCTTCGCGGGTCGTTAATTTCTCTCTGATCATCTCAACATCCCTATATTGCTGTTCTATTTCAGTATCGAGCGTGATTCCCTTTTGCATAGCGTCTTTTACTTCCGATTTGAGCTGTGTAGCTCTGTTTTTGAGCATGGATTGGATGGCTGCATCATCTTCGGGATAGATAAATCGGCTCATATCTCGTTTAGCATGGAATCCAAAGATATCTCTTGTCCGCAATGCGTCGATATATGATGGATAGCTCTGCGCATAATATGTCTTTCCCAAAAGTCCTGACACATTGTAGTGCGTCGGTTTAAATTCCCGGTAGGATGGCGCAATATGGGTCTTGTAGTCATGGATGACACTGGTGTATTCTTTTTCTGTTTCGGTGATGTATTGTCTCATCTTGCTAGTGAGCTTCGAATCATTGTATTGATCATCTGGGATCTCGAGAAGGTATTTCACCTGATCCTTGAGTTCTTTATTCTTGATGTCAGCATTTTCCGGCAACGATGCTTTGGCCTTACCACCGAGCAGTGTCGTAGGTGCAGCTATAGCTCATTTTTTTGGGAATAAACTCGGAAAAATTTCCGACAAAATCTTGTCGAAAAATCACATCTTCTCTGCTTTTGCAGGAGCTTGGAATAGCGGATATCCGCCATCGGCGACCTGAGTGCTGTAGTCCGTATCGTAGACGACGTTGGTGATGGTTTCGTTCATTATGCTAGCAAAGCTATACTAAAAGGCATCCTTAGTTATGCTCTAAGTATATCCGGCAATAGCCCTAGAAGCAAAAAAAGTGCCTTTATAGTTACTATTTAAGGTTGACAAACAAAAAAATATCTGATACTTGTTGACTTTATATATAAAATATACATAAGAAAAGTAAAGAAAATAACTAAAAACAAAAAACTTATGAAAACAAAAATTTTGATTTTGATGGACGAGCATTGTCAGCATGAAAGTATGCTTGCTCGTGAATTAAAAGCGTTGTCAGAAAACTATGAAGTGTCGCTTGCAGATTCAATCATAGATGCTTTGGATAAAATAACTAAGGCTAAAATTGAAAAGAATCCAATCCGAGGACTGGTATTTGAGAGAAAAACTTTAACATTAAGTCCTGGAGCATGTAGGTTGGTATGCCAACTCGCTGCAAACCATTCAGCCCAGCATGTCACTGCAATCAATATGATCCATAATGATCAAGATGAATACGCAAGAAAATGTGCTGTCAGTGTAAATTACTGTCGCCCAGATAATTGGCGGCATGTTAAAGTAATGTTCGATAACAATTTTAAAATGTAATTAAGTTCCCGGGATTTCCCGGGGTTTTTTTTGTACTCTGCAGACGTCATTCCCGACTTGATCGGGAATCTATACATAGTAAAATGGATTCCCGCTTTTGCGGGAATGACGTAGTATAAAAAAAACGGAATGACGCCAATGTAGTGATGAAGCAGAGTGCCTGTTATATGCCTTATTATACAATCGATTCCGCCATCCAATCGACTTTGAACCCTTTCTTTGCAAGATTCAATTTTGTGAAAATAATATCCATAAAATTCCTGACGTTCGGTCATTTCAAGATGATGTTGTATCTATATTTTCCGAACATTTTATAGATCAGCGGAGGAGTGGAGTAGATTTCCAGATCGGTGATCTGATATTTCTCTTTCAGATAGAGGAGCTCTTTGTGTAAGGTATCGACCTTGGTATACAGCGATTCCTCGATTTCATTTTTATACAAGATTATGCACAATTCTCCGAAAGGAGGATAGCCGTTCGTTTTTCTGAATATATTATCTTTTTCGTAGAATTTTTCTTTGCTCATCTGGCAGGCTGTGCGAATGCTGTACTGATCTGGGTTGAAGGATTGTACGATAAAATTCGCCGTAGTATGTTTTGCAAACGTTTCATACAAAAAATAGAAATTTCTTTCTGCTGAAGTATAATCTGGAATATTTAATCCGAGATCGGCGTTAAGAAAAACTACGAGGTCAAACGGCGCGTTTTTCGGAGGACAGGTGAGGAGAGAAGTTCAGATAATTATTTGATGATTAGCAATCTCTTCTTGCAATCTCTTGATCTTATTTGGAGAATTCACGCTTTCGGACTCGATAATCAATGAATCTTTTTTATATTCGTTTTTCAGGAACTCAGCGACTTTTTGTGTTCATAGCCCAAACTCTTTTATTTTTTTGCTACGACAAACGGGGCAAGATATCGGTACGTTGTATTGGGTTTTGCAGATATGGCAGAGGCCGATAGTCTCTCCCGATTCAAGTCTATGATAACTGATGCTGACATCGCAATTCTTACATTTAGGAATATGTCCGCACTCGTGGCAGATGACTCATCACGAGTAGCCTTTCTTGTTGACGAGGATTCAGATTTTTTTCCCTTGTTTGAGGCATTTTTCTATACCATTGAGCGCTAACTGAGAAAAGTGAGGAGCGAGCTCCTTTGTCATATTCACCAGAAAGATAGACTTTTTCTTTCCTTGGATGTTGTGATCAAAACGTTCATAATTCATACGCTGTATGGTATGTATTGGAAAACCGGAAAAAAGTCCAAGTCGGAAGGTAAGATTGACTTTTATGAGAAAATTGATATAGCATAAAAAATATCATTATAAAACCCCCGTCTTTTGGAATATTGCGGCGGATTTCTTGGAAAAAAAGTGGACAAAAAACGTCGTCATGATGCCGAGTGCATGGGTTGGAAATCTATCGATCTCATAGAAATCGTTGATTGTATCGTGATACACGAGTCTGTCATATAGGCAGTTTTTTTTTTATCAGAAAAATTTCTGAATTGCTTCGACGAGCGGCTCGTATTCTGTGATCGTACTCAATTTCTGTTTCAGTTCCTTGGATCACGGGATTCATTTCAGATATTGGAAAAGATGCTTTCTAAACTCTACGACGACCATCTGCGGCACCTCTTTTTTCACTGTTCTTGGCTTGTTCGGCATCGCTAATATATCTTTGAATTTCGCTTTCTGCTTCTGGAAAAAATGCTCGTAGGCAACGGCGTAATTGAGATGTTTCAGTATTGTCGCTTTCACTTCTTTTTTGCTTGGGATATGTGGCGTGAAGATCCATGGATTTCCTATTGCAGCTTGTCCGATCATGATGCCATCCAGATTTCATTTTACCATCTCGATATCTTCGTACTGTTTGATTCCTCCGTTTCCGATGATTTTACATTTCTTGTTCGCTTTTTTCTTCAGATCATAGATGAATTTCCAGGCAACATCGCCGGAATATATTTGTTTTGTCGTCCTTCCATGGACGGAAATCCTATCGACGTAGTTGCTCGCTTCGACAAGAAAATCAAATTGTTTTTTCACATCCTTTTCATCGAGCCCGATTCTCGTTTTGATGCTCAGCGGCATCTTCACCGTTTTGCGTAAGGATTTCAGCAACGCTAACGACTTTATTTTATTTTTCAGTAACGCGCTTCCTCAACCGGTATTCATTACGTTTCTGGCGGGACATCACATATTCAACTCTATTCAAGAAAATGTAGAGCTCAGAATTCAGAATTCAGAATTATCGGATTTTTTTTTGTTTTTTTCTGAATTCTGCATTTTGCATTCTGCATTCAAAAAATATTTTTTTTCGATATCCTTGAAACATTTGGTGAGAAATTTTTCATCAGATCCGAATATCTGCATCGTCACGTGCTTCTGATCTTTGTCCGTCAAAAGGTGCTTTGCAACGCCGATAGGATTGATAACGTATCCGTCTGCGTTCATGAATTCGGTCCGAAGATATAATTGATGTTTTTTCTTCTCTCCATATTTGTCGAAAATTTCCTTCACAATTTGGCGGAAGGCACAATCCGTATATCAGTCCATGGGCGCTAAACCAAGTATCATATGTATAGAAATTAGAGAATAGAGATTGAAATGTATCATAGGGAATGTCTGGAGGATTTCCAGCGGGAGAAATATGATTTTATAGGTTGACTTTCGTGAATAATTTTATATAAGGAGTTCTCCAAAAAAAATTTTTATGAACAAAAAAAGTATACCAACGGATTTTTTATTGCTACAAGAAAAGAAAAAAGAGTTAAAAATTTTAGCTCAAGAAATTAAAGAGAAAAAAACTGAGTTTAACAAACTTCAAAGAGAGTTAGGTAAGATTCCAAAAAAAAACTTGGAAGAAAGGCATGAGATACGAAGGAGAATTTATTCTTGTGTAGACCAACGTAAAGAACTGACTCGTATATATCGTCATCTAAACGTTGCCTATGGTGAGCTCAGAGGAATAAATAGGTCGGAAATAGAAAAAATTCTAGTCAAAGCAAAAAAATTATCCGAAGAACTCATTGATGAACTCAAGTCATAGGCACACCTATCGGCTTGAACAGCTATGCACTATTGTAGCATAGCTTTTTTTGTTTGTTTTTTTGTCCATAAACGCTATAGGTCAGATATGTCCAGGTTACGTCGAAAGATAGAATATTTCCTTTGGAAGTTGGAGGGGCGATTCAGATCGTTGATTTTTTTCCTGTTCATCCTTTCGGTATTTCTCGTTCTTCAATACAAACGGCAGAATCCATGAATGACGCCATTGATGCCAATCAGGTTCGTCGAACAAGCCATTGACGGGGAATTTATCGCGCCTAAACACTTTCGGGTACCGATAGAACAGATTTCCAACAATATAATCTACGGCGTGATAGCGGGGGAGGATCAAAGATATCTCGATCATCGGGGTGTGGATTTTCAAGCGTTGCGAGCAGCGATGAAAAAAAATATCAAAAATAAATCACTGAGCATCGGTGGCAGTACAATCACCCAGCAGACAGCAAAAAATGTCTTTCTTCGGCCGGATCGTACGCTCTTCAGAAAAGCCGTAGAATTCTATTTTGCTCTGGCGATGGAACTCATGCGAAGCAAAGAAAGGATTATGGAAGTCTATCTGAATATCATAGAATTCTGAAATGGTATTTACGGAGTAGAGCAAGCATCACAATATTACTTTGATAAACACGCAGCGGATCTTACACAGAGTCAGGCAAGCTTTCTCGTAGCGATAATGCCCAATCCGAGATATTATCAATCACATAGATACAACAGTCGGGTCTCATTTAGAAAAGGTGCCATCAGCAGAAGCATCTCTAGCATGAAAAGGAATAAAGAGATCAAAGCCTTCGTCGAAGGCACCAAAAATAATGTTGATAAGTAATCCGGTATTCCTATAGTTTTGGCGTTTTACTCTTATTTTTTTTCTGATGTTTGATTTTCTCAATCCACTCATAGATCGATATATGACCAATATCAACTATCGGAGCATAAGCGCGCTGATGACGATAGAGAGTTCGTTTATTCCGTTTCCTTCCGAGGTCATTGTCCCTCCTGCATGATGGAAAGTAGCTCAGGGATTGCTTAACGGTCGGCTTGTAATGTTGTCAGTGACGATAGGAGCTTTGCTTGGAGCCTTGATCAATTACTATCTAGCATTCCGATTGTGAAGAAAAATTATCTACAGATTAGCAGATACACGCCGAGCACATATGATTTTCATTACCAAAGAATCTATAGAAACAGCAGAGACCTATTTCCGTAAGCATGGAAAAATCTCTACCTTTATCGGACGTTTGATCCCTGCTGTCCGTCAACTTATTTCTATCCCAGCTGGTTTGGCAAAGATGGATATGGGGCACTTTGTCTTGTATACGTGCTTGTGAGCAGGATTGCGAAATTTAATCTTATTTATCGCAGGATATCTACTTGGTCAGCATCGAGATAAGGTCATCGAATACAATCATATTTTCAAAATTATTGTGTATGCGATTATCGCTGCAGTAATTGCGTATTTCATCATTCGTTACTTTCTCCGCAGAAGAAAAGTCAAAAATTAACATCAGAAAATAATAAAAAAATTCTGCATTCTGAATTTTACATTCTGAATTTTTTATCATGAATGTCGTTATCCTTGAAAATATACGTTCCGCCTATAATGTGGGCAATATTATCCGTACCGCTGATTCATTGTGATGGGATGTCCGGCTTACCTGATATACGCCATCACCCGAAGATACACAGAAAGTCGTGAAAACGTCGTTGTGAGCAGAAAAAAATGTGTGATTGAAACAATTTGGCCATACACCGGAGGCTATTGAATTCGCAAAAAAAGAATGAATGCTTGTCATCGCTGCAGAGATAACTCAGGACTCTATTCCGCTCGATACGCTCAAAAAAGGAAAGGAATCCTGAATAGCCATCATATTTTGAAACGAGGTCGACGGAGTATTGGATTCTTCATTGAAACTCGTTGATCATGTCGTTCATATCCCAATGCATGGCATCAAGGAGTCGATGAATGTAGGGCAGAGCTCGGCTATTTTTATGCGAGCATGCAATCAGCTTAATATAAGATAAAGACTTGCTATTTTGCTAAAAATATGTATAGTATTTGGGTTAAACTAAAAAACATATATTATATGCTGGAAATTAAAAATTTAAGAGACACAAAACACGCAGATTGTGTACAATTATTAGAAAAAATGCTTAAAAAAAATGGGAAAATCCCAGTTGATTTCCAAAAAGAAATTCAATGGTGGACAGTAAGATCGGAAGATCGCAATGTATCATTATTGAATGACCCGGTACTTTCAACTGATGAAGAGGGAAATGAACTTGAAGCTATATTCTTCATCTCTCGCAGGAAAAACGCACAGCATCTGAAGTTGTTCGGATTCGAGTCGGTTGTCGGATCTCACAAAAAGAAAAAAGAATTGACAATTGCATATGCGATTGAACGATTCATAGAAGAAATGCCGGAGTATATCCCACCGATGATGGTAGTATTGCTTGGTAAAATTTCCGAGGAAGGGAAATTGTATACAGGAGGCTTCCTGTACAATATACCTCCATATGAGAAAGACATCTGCAAGCAGAGGAACCTGAGAAGGAAATGTATCCTGAGGAGGTAGAAGACGCCATCAATTAATGACCGGTAAAATTATTTAACAGAAAAAGCCTCGGAGTATCCGCGGCTTTCTTTTTTTTTCGAAAAATGGTATGTATGATTATTTAATTTCTAGCGTTGTTATTATCTCATCCACTTTTTCCGCATATTGTTCGTACGTATCCACAGTGGCAGTGTATGTTATTACATATAATGTTTTCTCTTTGATGATATATGTTTCTTTCCATTGGATATCGTAGGAACCCTGTTTGCCTTTGTAGACAAGCTTTTTCCCTTGAATGCCATTGATATCGAGATTTTCATTGCTAATTTCCGTAAATCATGCGATGCGTTCCTCCAATTGTGGTTTAGTGATAGCATAATAGTCGTCGATAGTGTATTCCTTATCGAGTGTGGATATTGCTATGCCTACATTTTCCGTGATGGTATCTCCTTCGGTCACCGGAGTTTTGAACATGACTACAGCATTGAATACGTTTTCCTGGAAAGTTCGTGCACCTGGTACTTGGATTGTGAAATTATATTCCTTATTTTCGTATGTCTGCCGTTCAGGTACATCCTGTTGATCAGCAGGGAGGGTAGTGATCTCGGTAGGAGTCGTTCCATTTTTTGTACATCCGAAAAGGAAAAGGAGCGATACAGCCAATACGAGGGAAAATGTTTTTTTCATGGCTATTTTGTTAAAGCAGTAAAACACGTGTAAGATAGCTAATCCGTCTCTGTTTGCAAGAAGACCGTCTTTTGTGCTATCACGAGCGAATTTTGGGATGTTTTCCATGATGGGACGATAGTGCCTTTTGTCGTGTAGCAGAGACTTTCTATGATAAAACCGCTGAGCGAGATTAGCTTTTTTAGCTCAGATAACGTAAAGATATGGTAAAACCTTTGGGATGTTATTTTGCCATTTTTCCATGGAATCATTAGTTCGTTCCATCTATTCTTCCCGAAAGAGCTGATTTGTCTCCGGAGGGAAAGCAGGAGATTGTTCCTATATTTTTGGATGAATCGCCGTGAAAATGATCGGTTCGTCATTAGGAGTTTTCCTTCGTAGTTGAGTATCCTATAGATGTTTTTGATCAGGAAGAATCTTTCTTGAGATGTAGGGATGTGTTGAAAACTCGCTACGCCTACAACGAAATCAAAGGATTCTTGTTTCAATCATTTTATATATTGGATGATATCCTTACAGACAAATTCCGCCGTGATGTGCTTAGGTGCAGTCTTTCCGCTGATCTGCTTCTTCGCGAATTTCAGCAATTCCTTGGAAATATCGACGCCGGTATACTGGATTTTTATTCATTTCATCTGAGCGAGATGTGCGAGCAATCTGCCGCTGCCGCATCAGAATTCCAAAATTTTGATCGTCTTCTTATCGTTCTTGGAAATCTCGTTCAAGAAAATGTCTGCATCTGCTCGATGTTTGTTCCTGGTGTGATAGTACTTTTCAGCTTCCTTATCATAGAAGCTAGCCAGTGATTTCTTGATGTCCATTTCCTGAAATGATGAATGATGAATAATTGATGATGAATGATTTCGGTGTTGTCTTGTTATTTACTATTGTGATATACAATAGTCCATTATGATAAGTCTTTCATTATTCATTATTAATTGTTAATTAATTATTGAAGATGCTTTGTCCTACCATGCGTCATGTCTCCTTGATCTCCTTATTGGATTTGTCTACCAGATCTTCGAGTGTGAAGGTGATTTCCTCGCCTTCGATGTAGAGCTTCTTGAAGTGCATCAGATAGAGAAAGACGAGCATAGTCATCCTTACATCGTTCTTGCAGTATTTTTTGAATTCTTCCAATGCCGCTAGATCATTTTCTTCCTGATATTTCTTGTACAACACTTCTCATTCGGCTCCTGAGGTGAGCGTTTTGCTGACATTGACCAGCGCTTCAGCGATCTTGTTCAATCCAATTCTCTTGCCGGTCATCGCCTGGACGAAGAGGAAGAGATCGATGCTCTTTTCGTTGAGTTTTTTGATATTTTCTTCGGTGCCTCCGACGTTATAGACAGAGACGATATTATCGAATGCGATGCTGTTGAAACCAACGATGTAGCCGTCAAAATCGAGCATTTTTTGGACGAAATTTTTCAGTCCTTCCTGGTCGATATATTCATACGTCATTTTGTTATCTCAGGTAGGATGCATAGCATACGCCAGGAGAAATTTCGTATCCTTGAGGTTTTCTATATTCGTATCAGTCTCGATATCGTAGACCATATAATTTTTTCCTCAGATGGTGGAGTATTTTCCAGTATGGAATTCGTCGAGGAGGATCTGTTCGATAGATTTTTGTCCGGTGATTTTTTCTTTTTTCAAGATATAATTTTTCATCAGACTCTGAAATTCCCTTTTGCCTTCATCATCGAGGATAACCTGGATTTTCTCTCTTTCATCCATGAGGACGTATTCATTGCCATTATCTTGGAGTCTGAACGTAAAGTCGCCTCTGAACATATAATAGATCTCTTTTCCTTCCTTGAAAATCTTCTTGAAGAGATCGTTCGCCAGCATACAACGCTCCTTTTTGAGGACACTATAAAAATCGCCAAGAAAATGATTCTGGACGGTTCTGAGCTCGTTGAGGGTGAATCTTTTATACATACTTTATAACTTAATTACGAATTAATAATTACGAATTACAAATTTTCCCACTTCCGAATGGTTGCAGATAGCTTCAGGTTGTTTCAGATAGCTTCAGGTTGTTGCAATATGAGACAATCTGTAGCGTTCGCCTTGGCGAACATGTAACAATTTGTAACGAATTTATTTTTGGGTTTTAGTAAATTCATTATAATTCTGCCATGCCGTGAGGTCTGCATTTTTGATAGCAGTCAGCGGATCTATGACAAAGGAATTTATAGTGTTTTGGTGTGCATCATCAAGCGGTAAATTGAAATTCTGTATTGTATACGGTTTTTCTCTGACGATGATATCCTTGAAATATCGAGGTCCGAGCGTGTTTGTACTAAGGGTGTAGTTGATGATGAAATTGATGCCGCCAAGTGTGAGATCGACGAGAATTTTGCCGTCCTTGTCTGCGATATCGTTGGCCTTGATTCAGAGATATTGCTGAATCTTCTCGAAGACAAGTATCGCATTGGTCGTTCATTCGTATGTTTTCTGCGGGGCTTTGTAGCTTACGATTTCTCTGATGATAGCATCCAATGAATAGGCGTTCGTTACAATCGTGCTATACGACATCTTGATTGCATTTTCAAGGGTAGCATCAGAGACACTGATAGTTTCTATGCCGCCGTCCTTGATAGTAAATCCATAGCGTACTTCTCATTTGTCTATAGCGACATCCGTATTTGTACAGGATGCGACCGTGATATTTGACAATGCCTTGAGGGCAGGACAGAGATCGCTTTCCGTAGTCACTGGAGCATTTTCCTGCTCGTAGAAGACGAGATTCTTGGAAATATAACTGTAGAGCTCTCCTATCGAAAAATTTTGGATAAGGAGCAGATTTTTGATGACGTCGTTGAGCGCAGGCTTATTTTGGAGATCAATGCTCTTGACGAGGAGCATGTCGTTTTCATAAGACATGATGATATGCGCTTTCGCGCTCTCAGTCTTGTCCGGAGAAATGAATTTGAGATGGCCGATGATGTCGATGGTCGTATCGGAAACGCTTTTTTTCTCTATGGTCAGATAGGAGATGCTTTGCAACTTTTTTGCTATCTTTTCTTCTACGCTGGCTGTGACGACTGTTCATGTCTCAGTAAGTGTTTGGGTAATCAGCCCGGTGTTGGTGATATCGGAATTTAATCCTCTAAATCAGAGGAGCGGCTCTCATTCGTTCAAAGTAGTGATGGTGGTGAGTAATGCAGCAATCTTGCTTCCGCCAAGATTTTGTGTAAATATAGTGCTCTGGTATGCAGTTTTTTCGAGCGAAAGTGAAAGGTATTTGTTATTGTATCGATAGATTTCGTCTTTGTAGAAAGGGGCGATAGTGTTTTTCTTGAGTACTTCTTTGACAAAGTCGAGGTAGGTGTTTATTTTGTACGTGTCAGCTTTGTTGATGAGAAAATCTTGATAGATCTGCTGTTGATAGGAAAGGAGCTTATATTCGTTCAATACGGGATCCTTATAACTGATCTTCTTGAAAGATTGATTTTCCAGATCAGACTGGATTTCCATGAAGAGGGTCGTTCTCTTAAATATCTCCGTGTATTCCTTGCCGCAGAGGTCAAAAAGATTCGCTATCGTTTCGCTCTGGTCGTTGGAGTAGAGGAGGTATTTGGATAGTCCTTGGCAGAATCTGCTTTTATCTGTTTCGTTGCTTTTGATGAAATTGAAAATCTGCTCGAGTCCTGTGTAATCTTTTGGAATCATATAGATGAAGAAGCTATCGAGGAAATTATCCAGATAATGATTACATGTCCTGCTAGAGAGTTTATTTTCTGAAATGCACGAAAGATTGAAATCATCTATGAGCGAGGTCTGGAGCGGAAGCTGTACACGAGTGAATGGTTTACTGACGGTGATCTTCTTGGTGAAGATGAAGGTGTTCATGAAGTTTTCGAGCTCTTCCGTATCGTAATCTCCTCAAGAGAAATATGTCATGCTTTTGACTGGCAGTGTGCTGTAGAAGTAGAAATATCTCGGTACGATAAATCCTTTGTAGCTGATGAGATTATTGACAGATTTGATGAATCCTTCTTTGGTCTGAAGATCTCCCTGAAGGATGTGAATCTCGAGATCGTTGTCTTTGATGTTCTGTTTCATGAATTTGCTGAATTCTGCGATGAGCTTCGTCTTTTGTATTAAGAGGGTGTCGTTGCCCTGGAAAATATCGATGCTCAATGACTTATTGAGAAGGCTTTGGAAAAGGAAAAACCCTATAATGAGCGCAACAAAAAAAATAAGGTAATGAAAGAAAAATCTCGATACTTTTTTGTACATGGTTACGATTTTTGTTTGGGTTCGTTCCATACTCGTATTCCAGATAAAGGAGGTGTATGTGAAGATAATTATACGGTTTTTTCCATCGTTTGTCAAAATAATCTTCATATAGTCAAAATGTCGGAAGATTTGCTCTAGAAAAATGTCAATAATGCTCTTGCAATTACTGCAAATTTTTTTATACAGCGGGTGCGTTAAACACTTTGTTAGACGTATTTTTATATAGTAAGACGTTGTTGTTATGAAAAAATTACTTACTCTTACAGCTCTTGTAGCTGGTGTTACTCTTTTCGCTGGATGCATGAATCAGCCAGTAGAAGAAGAAACTCCAACAGTAGAAGAAGTTGTTACTGAAGAAGTCGCTCCAGAAGCTGTAGTTGAAGAAGCTACAACTGAAGAAGCTACTGAAGAAGCTACTGAAGAAGTTGCTCCAGAAGCTACAGCAGAATAATTATTCGACATGTCGGATTGAAATCCTCTGCAAAACAACTAAAAGAGAGTCGTAAGACCCTCTTTTTCGATTATTCAAAAAAAATGCGCTTAATTACCTATATACAGACTCACCATCAAATTTCCCGCAGGAACTTTGTCTCGTTTATCGATGATAGAGCTGTTTTGCTTAATGGGAAAAATGTGGAGTCGTACAAACAGGAGATAGCACCAGGCGATGTTATTGAAATCGTTGCTCCGAATTTTAAGCTCAAGGATACCGTGAAAGAGGAAAAAAAACGTTCGATCATCGTCCTATTCAATAAACCCAAGGGCTATGTCGCATCCAAATCCGACCCACACAATAAGACTATTTATGATATCTTACCTCTAGAATTCAAAAATTATTATTATATCTGAAGACTCGACAAAGATTCACATTGACTACTCCTCCTGACTGATGACCCCGCCTTGGTCAATGACTACGAGCATCCTAAACACGGTATCGAAAAAGAGTACGACATCCAGCTCGACAACGACCTTTCTCCAAAAGATCGCATACAAGCGATTCAGGGGGTAAAAGATGGAGAAGATACCTTGAAAGCACTCAAGATATTCCAGATCAAAAGATATCATTACCGCGTGTTATTGAATGAAGGGAAAAAACGCCACATCCGTAGATTATTTCAAACCTTATGATATCATGTCTTGGATCTTCAGAGAATTCGTGAAGGGGAGTTTAGATTATGAGATATCAAACTCTGAGAGCGAAAAATTTTAAAATAAAAAAAGAGTCCGGATGCCGGACTACTTTTTGTTAAATTTTCTATACGACTCAGTTGATGAAAGATGAGCGATCCATCGCTCCCTGGAATTCATTTTTCTCGTTTACCAGGATAGCTTTTTATGCTGTTATGCTTCTTCTTTGAAGTCCTCATATACTTTGGCGAGGATTGTAGGGGTGTTTTTACCTTTAGCGGTATTCCCTATCCGTGTGATGCGATTAAAGAGATTGTTATACCGCTCATCCTGATTCTTTAGCTGTTTGAATTGCTTTTTGAGTTGTAATATTTCTGATTTACTAATATAATTTTGCTTCATGATCTTGTCGAAAAATGATGAAGCGTTGCTAAAAAAAGAATTGTTGTTTCCCATGTTTTTGTTTTTTTTTTAAGATTAATTACTATGTAAGATTTTTATTTTGCTTATTTCAGTGCATCTTTGACTTTGTCTAATATCTGCAATGCCTGCAGGGGAGTAATGTTGTTGAGATCATAGCTTTGCAGGAGTGATTTGATTTTCTCGTATTTGATTCCATATTCGGGATTTGGTATAAGGTCTAAGGGAGAAGGGAGAAGGCTATCTTTTTGCCATTTGTCATTTGTCATTGGTAATTCGTAATTGTTTAGATGCTGTTTTGCTCTTTCCACTATAGCATTCGGTATTCCCGCTAATTTTGCTACATCGAGACCGTAGCTTTTGCTTGCTCCACCCTTAACTATTTTTTTCATGAAGATAACTTCTTTGTCGGTTTCATATACGCTGACGGAATAATTTTTTACACCCGGGTGCGTTTCTTCCAATTGGATCAATTCATGATAATGTGTCGCAATCAATGTTTTCGATCCTATCTTACTAACGAGATATTCCAGTATTGCTTTGGTCAATGCGAGACCATCATAGGTCGCTGTTCCACGTCATAATTCATCGAAGATGATGAAGCTATTTTTAGTCGCGTTGTTTAATATATTTGCCACTTCAATCATTTCCGTCATGAAGGTGGACTGATTTTTTGCGATATTATCTCAGCTTCCAATACGGGCAAAGAGTGCATCCATAACCGGTAGCTGACATTCTTTCGCTGGCACGAAAAGTCCGCAATGCGCCATCAAAACAATTAACGCGTTCTGTCTCAGATACGTCGATTTACCTCACATATTCGGTCCAGTAATTATATGCAGAAATCAATTGTCTGTGGTAGTTCATCATGCATCATGCGTCATGCGTCATGCATCAAGCTGTAAGTCGTTAGGAATGAATTGCTGGTCGAGTGGCAGGAATTCTTCAATGACTGGATGCCTTGCTTCGATGATGTGCATTGTATCGTTCTTTACAAACATCGGTTTGGTATAGTGTCTCTCATATGCTAATATCGCTTGTGCGACAAAGAGATCCAACCATGCAATCCATTCAGCGAACTCGTGTAATTCCTTCGTTCATTCAGTTATCTTAGATTTGGCTTGCTCGAGGAACTCGCGCTCAATTCTGCTGAGTTCGTCCTTCGCTTGCAATATTTTTTCTTCGAGATTTTCCAGATATGGAGAAGAATATCTCTGACCTCCCTTCAGCGTATTTCTACGGACTACATCAAACTTTAATTTTCATTCGTTATTATTTTCTGAATTCTGAATTCTAAATTCTGAATTAATTTTTGAGAGTTTTTCCTCAAAAATTGAAATGTCTTTGTTTGTTACTTCTAGAAAATATCCTTGATTCAAAATGAACTTTACTTTGACGGTCGGTATTCCCGCTCTCTGCGCTAACTCCTGCTGGTACTGTAAAAGCAGTTCATCACTATGATAAGCAATTTTTCTGAGTTCGTCTATTTTTTCGTTATATCCGTCGCGGATATAGTCGATATCGTCCTTATATTCTTCGTCATTTTTCAAAAGTTGTTCCAGATAATTATATAAGTGCTGTAGACGATCCAGGCTCACATCACTCAATCATAGCTTTTTTAGCTCGTCGAGTAGGAATGTGTTTTTGAAGAAAATTCTCAGGGTTGATCTGAGTTTGATGAAGGTGCTCGGTAATACCTTTTTATACAAAATCGTAGTCACCAATTTTGGGATATCGCGCACGTTGCTCAAGAGCTGATAAATGCGCATTGGTCATTGGTCATTTGCCATTGGTAATTGAGCGAAGTAGCGTTCAATAGTATCCAATCTTCGTTGCAATTGTTCCAGATCTTTGATAGGGTTCGTTAGCGTATGATGAAGAAGTCTCGAACCTCCTGCCGTCTGCGTGGTATCCAAAATATGGAAAAGGCTATATCTCTCGCTTCCTTCATAACTTGAAGACAAAAGTTCTAGATTTTTGATCGTGACTTCATCCAGGATGAGATAAGTGTCCTGCGAATGAAAGGAAATCTTCGTGATATTGGTCAGGGAAATTTTTTGGGTATGATTTAGATATGAAAGCAATAATGCCATCGTTGGTAATTTACCGTCTTCGAGCGCTTTTCCATAGCTTGCGATCTGTTGGACTCCCGTCATTCAGACTATGAATTTTTCAGGATCAGGCGGAATATCTCGTACAGATATCAATGCTTTCGTTGTTTGTTGCACAGGGACGGATACACTTTCTTTCTCCGGGAAATCTATATCGAAAATCAATTCCACCGGTCTGATAGTGAGAATGAATTTTATCATCTCGGCGATGTCGCCGAAGCTCTTGGTCCAGTATTCGCCGACACTAAAATCTCCTCGGGCGAGGTGGTAACTATATCAGTTCGTATGCGGAATAAACGTTATCGCCATAGTATAGGTGTACGACTTCTTCGTTTCCTGGATATACGTTCACGGCGTTATTATTGAAACAACTTCTCTTTCGACGATTTTACCAGGAATCGGTTCTGTCGTCTGTTCTGCTATCGCGATTTTATATCCGTGTGCTATTAATTTACTGATATATTTTTCTACACTATGATAAGGAATTCCTGCCATAGGCACAGCATTTTCTGAATTCTTATTTTTGCTTGTGAGAATGATGTCGAGCACTTTACTGCAGATCTTTGCGTCTTCAAAAAATGTTTCATAAAAATCTCCCATACGGAAAAATAGGATGCAATCTTCGTGTTGCTTCTTGATATCGAGATATTGGACAATTGCTGGAGTAAATGCCATATGTTTACTGTAAAGCATAAAGCTTTAAGCTTGAAGCTTTGGATTTAAAACTAAATGTTTGTATAAATTATAAGAGAAAAGTCAAGTAAAGAAAAAACCAGGATATACCTGGACTTTGTTGGATTGTTGCTTCATGGATCCTGGAATACGTCCCTATCATCTTCGTTTGGTGAGATTCTGCTTTGTTATAAATGAAATTTTATTTTTTGGACAGAGGTCGTGGATATTTATAGAATAAAGTCAAGTCCAATATATCAGGAAGTGATAGTAAAACTTTGAAAAAACCCGTATCGCGGATATACTTAGAACATAGCAAAAATATTTACTTCAGAACCATGAAGATTGTATGCCGACAGAATTAACGAAAAGCATTTTGGAGGTCGATGATTTGCAGGGCATAAGCCCTAATTTTGAGCAACTCAAGATTCTTCCCCAAGAGACGGCCCAAAAGATAGAGACGTTGATTTTTTCCAAAGACAAAAATACACTCAAAGTTTTGACGACAAATAATTTCACTGAAGGACTCAACTCCTTACTCAAGAACCTGGAAAATAAAGGATACAAATACGAGGTATTCTATACCTCACTATCGTGATTCAATTATGCAATGAGCCGGTACGCTGATATGGAAGGCATTGCCGAACAAAAAAGGAAATCTGATCAGGAACAGAAACAAGCAGCTGGAAAGGGGGCTATAGCGATGATCCAGAAATTATTCGAAACAAGGGATACTATGGAGCCAGGAGATTTTATCATGGAGATTATCAGACTCGCGTTCCAGACTGGAGCGTCCGATCTGCATTTCCAACCACAGGAAGACGGACTGATCGTGAGGATTAGGATCGATGGCGTATTGCAGGAAATCCTCAAGTTTACGCACGAAGATTTCGTGAAATATCTTCAAAAGATGAAATTCATCTCAGGCACGAAAATGAATATCAACTACCTTCCGCAGGACGGAAGATTCTCGTTTGAAGCGACCGATGTCCATGGAGAAAATAGAAAGGTCGATGTGAGAATCAACTTCATGCCAGGTGTGGAATCCGAAAGCACGGTTATCAGGTTTCTCGATCCGACCAAGGGAATCTCTACATTCGAAAAAATAGGATTCACCGAAAGGACGTATGAAATATTAAAAAGAAATTTAGAAAAAAATACCGGAATCACCATCTTCACCTGACCTACGGGTTCATGAAAGACAACGACATTGTATACGATCCTGAACACGTTAAACGATGGAAAAAGGAAAATCATTACGCTCGAAGATCCAATCGAATACGAGGTGAAATGAATCCAGCAATCGCAGATCAATTATAGCAAATGATATACTTACGAAATTTGACTCAAAGCAATTCTCAGACATGATCCGGATATTATCCTGATCTGAGAGATGAGAACACAGGAGACAGCGGAAATCGCTATCAATGCTGCGTTGACCTGACACTTGGTGTTCACTACCTTACATACGAATTCTGCTATAGAATCCATTCCAAGATTGACGAGTATGGAAGTCAAACCGTACATGTTGGCACCATCCTTGAATCTGATTGTTGCGCAGAGATTGGTCAGAAGAATTTGTCCTCATTGCGGAACCAAGAGAGATGCAAACTATAGCGAACAGGCAGAGATCAAAGATATATTGAAAAAAATGAAGGATCTCGATCCTAAGCTTGATTTTCCGTTTGACGGAAAAATCCCTCAGGCGGTAGGATGTGATCAATGTAATGGTAGCGGATATCAGTGAAGAATAGCGATCATCGAGACGTTAGAAATTACAGAAGATATCAAGAAAATGATCGTGGATAATAAGATCGGCATCGATCTTTATGCGAAAGCAAGAGAGGAATGATTCCTGACACTCAAAGAAGATGGCATTATCAAGATGCTCAAATGAAATACAACATTGGATGAACTGAGAAGGGTTTTATAACGCTATATTTGAACGTATATGGAAAAAGATAAGGACACAAAACATTGATCGATGGCGGCAGGTATCGAATCGTTGAACGAAAGCGTCACGATACATAATATCACTGAAGTGATTGCGGGAAAGGTGAGCGATCTTTTGTATATCTCCGAAAAAGTACATATGCCTGAGAAAAAAAATATCAAACGTTGCTATTGGACGGATTTCCGTTTGTTGCCAAACAAGGAAGCGAAAAAAGTGTGCGAAGAAAAAAAGGGCATAACTATAGATAAGGAATTCGAAGATCATGAATTTTTTGTATACAATGAAAACAAAAATACATTGTTGCCGTTCAAAAAAAATGATTATCTGATGAATGAAAAAGAATATATGACCTATGATGGAGAGAAATATCTTTATTTCGACAATGATGGGAATCTGAAAGATTATATGAGAGTAGAGGGGGACATCTGTTCGCACTATATCTACGACAAAAACAACAAAGAGGAAGTGGTATGGTATAAGGAGACCCTTAATGAAACCAAAAAAGAGGAAGATGCAATCTCCTAATGTAAGAGCGTAATAAGGATAAGAAGAAGTTTAAATTATATGAGCCTTTCGTTGTAAAGGCTTTTTTTTATTTGATTTTGACGATAGTAATCGTATCAATCCTGTGATGGAACAGATAACTATCTATATCGATGAAGCAGGAAGGGGACCGCTCGCATGACCGGTCTATGTATGACTCGTAGCGCTGAAAAAAAGGATTGTGCTCAAGGGATTCAAAGATTCTAAGAAATGCTCTGAAAAATTGAGAAATGTACTCTATAAGAGAATCATCGAACACAAGAGCGTCTGTCGGGCGACTGCGAAGTGCGATCATGAGTTCATTGATGGGAAAGGCATCAGCTGCGCAATCCATACTTCGATCTATAACGGACTAGAAGAACTGCTCAAGAGATTCATTTCCGAAGAGGTAGAAGGACTGGATAATCTTATAAAAAAGATCGGCAAGGAAAATATTACGATTATGCTTGACGGTAAATACGATTTTAAACTCAGGGCGATGCTCGGCGTAGAGGTGAAGACTATTGTCGATGGTGACGCAAAGATCCCCCAGATTGGTATGGCATCCATCTTGGCCAAAGTGGAGAGGGATAGAGAGATGCTACAGTATCACAAGAAATATCCGAAATACAAATTCGATCAACATAAGGGTTACGGTACACAATTACATCGCGATCTGCTCGCCAAGCACGGTCCCTGTAAAATCCATAGAAAGACATTTCTGACAAAGCTAAACTGTTCAGACAATCAACAGGCGCTTTTCCCACAATAAGAAAAACCCGCATCAGCGGGTTTTTCTCAAAAGTCTTCGTTATTATGGTATATAATCGATATTATATCCGATATAATAATTGAGATCTTTTTTCGTACGCAATGTGATTAGTCAGCCATAACATCAGCTCCACCAACCTTTCTTACGTCCTTAGCTTCAGGACCTTTTCTTCCTTCTCCGATTTCATACGTTACAGTGTCACCATCAGCGATAGATTCTCCGATTACGTTTGTTCCGTGTACGAATACATCCTTGCTTCCATCTTCTGGAGTGATGAATCCGAAGTTTTTAGTTCTGTTGAAGAACTTTACAATTCCTTGCATTAATTAATTGGTAATGAATAAAATTTTGGAGTTACCTCCACCAAAGAGTATACGATACTCCTAGAGAAATACAAGGGATAATTTGGTTAAAGAAATATTTGACTTTTATAAATATTTATATACAATTATGTCATAAATTTTTATCTTATAAACAATATATTATGAACGATCAAGAAAAAAAATTATCCAATCCTAATGAGGGAGCGTCAAATTCCAGCAATCCGGAGAAAATAAATAATATACAACAGAACACATCCAATCAATTGGCAGAAGGTATAGCAATGACTCCTCGCCAGCTCGCTGATAAGGCAGCAGAGATTCTCTATGAAGCATTCTGAAAAGATTTTGCTGTGAAAAAAGATGATGGCTTCCGCAGATATCATGTAACCAGGAAGGATTGATCTGTCCAATGATTGAAGGAAGGACAGATGGTGATGACGGTGCAACCAGACGGATTACTCATGATCCGCTTAAATTCTCCCGAAGGAGATGTACTATACAAGACAAATAAATTATCGAATGCAGATTTTAAAAATGAATTACCTAGATTGAAAGCGTTTATAGCTGACTGAGTAGCGTTGCCATCCACAAGTAAATTCATCAAAGAAA
The DNA here is from genome assembly GCA_964560855.1 of uncultured Candidatus Peribacteria bacterium. Classification (GTDB taxonomy): domain Bacteria; phylum Patescibacteriota; class Gracilibacteria; order Absconditabacterales; family Absconditicoccaceae; genus CAJBLF01. The sequence goes on from CAZLLU010000002.1 coordinate 36,008, forward strand.
AAAATACGAGCGGATATAGCGATCAAGATATTAAAGAAATATTGAAAGGCTATCAAGAAGATCCAAAAGGATCAAAACCAAGATAAGATATATTTTATCCTATACAATAACAAAAAAACCTCAATTTGAGGTTTTTTTATATCTATATTTTTTTAAGCTCTTAGACTTCCACCTGTGCTCTCGCCGGCTTTGATCGCTTTGTTCAAAATCTCGTTGATCTGTTCGGTCGTCATGTTTCCGTCTCAAACTATTTTTATTTTAATAGAGACTGATTTTTTTTCTTCTCACAGATTTTTTCCCGCGTACACATCGAAGACTTCGACCTCCTTCACTTCAGGGACGTTCTTGACTGCTGAGATCACTCCATCGAAACTCTTGTTTGCATCGACGACGAAGCAGATATCTCTCCATATTATTTGATCTTGTAGGGTTTCGTAACTATAGATATGCTCAGCTTTTTCCTTCGCGGTATCTATGATCTGCGTTATATTCAATGAGAGATATACGACGCCGCTTGTCTCTCCGATCTTGTTGTTCTGGAGAATGATCGGATGTAAAGCTCCTATGAAACCGACGATGAGATCTCCTATTTTCACGTTTGCTTGTTTCTTTGGATGAAATTGTGATAGCGCTGTAGATTCGAAAACAACTTTGCCTAACTCCAAATCCTTGGCTATTGTGCGGACAATATCCTTCGCTTTGACGATAGGATCCTTGTCTCGTTGGCTGATATTCTTGGTGTACAATATCGCACCGAACGCCATATCTTCGTTGACAAGCTCTGAAGCGAACTTGCTTTGTCATGCTTTCTTGGTTTTTTTGTTCCATATCTTTCCGATATCGAAAATTTTGAATTCATCGAAGAACTTACTGTTTTTGGCGGTGTGGGCGAGGAGTCCATAGATCATGTCATCTCTCATATACGGAGCTTCAGGATTTACAGGATTTTGTAGCGTGTAGCAATCTTCTGTATGCTTTCCGAAATCTTTCAATGCTTTTTCGTTGATTCGTGGATATGTTTCCACTTGATTACATCATACGTTTCTGACTAAGATATCTTCAATCTTTCTCTGGATTGTAATATATTCATTGTAAGGCACATATTCGGTTTTGCTGAGCAACGGCATACTTTCTATCTGGTCGTAGCCGTAGACTCTTGCGATTTCCTCATAGATATCCTCTTGAATATTTAGGTCATCCGGACCTCTCCAGAGTGGAGTGATAAGTTCTATTTTTCAATTTTTAATTTCTAATTTTCAATTATTTTTTCAGGTAAACCCTAGTCAAATAAGTATTTCTTCCGCTTTTTTGTCGAGTCACTTCGTCTTTTTACCGAAAATAAATTGCTCCATAGCTTTCATATCGACTTCAATATGCTTCAAGCTTCAAGCTTCAAACTTTGGGCTAATAAAGTACGAGAGTCCTCCAATTTCGAAGTCGCCGAGGTCTTTTTTGTAATAATTCAATTCATCCAAGAAAAGAATCAGACAGAATAATGTATATCGAGGATTGATATTTTTTTCGTATCTCAACTCTGCGTCAGTTCTAAGTGATAATCTTGTTCATGTTTTTCTGACGGCTACCGGATCGAAATTAGCGATTTCCACCAAAATATTCTTAGTGTTTTCTGTGACTCAGCTTTCCAGACCTCCCACAACTCCAGCGAGCGCGAGGATCTTTTTCTTGTCAGCAATCACGATGTCCGTAGCTTTCAAAGTATGTTCAGTTTCGAAGAGATCCGTGAATTTTTCTCCATCTTTGGCGTTTCTGACGATGATATCTCCCTCCACTTTTTCCGCATCGAAGAAATGCACTGGTTGTCCGCTGATATTCATGAAGAGATTGGAGAAATCCACCCGGTTGCTGATTGGATTGGATCAGAGATCTATCGTTTGCAGTCTTGAAAAGAATGAAGCTTGTTTTACGGTGACGTTTTTGATATGGAGGAGGAGATAAGCATTCAAACCTTCGCTTTCGCCTTTTACTAATCTTTCGGGCTTCGTACTATTTTCAAGGATGCTCATGATATTTGTAGGTGTACATTGCTGGTGATAGTCAGCTATCTTGTTGAAAGTGACTGCTCATTTCGTATTTCCATAAATGGCATGCAATTCCGTAGCAGCACCGAAATGTCAGGTAAGATCAGGTCTATTGGTTAATGATTTATTATCGACTTCCATGACCCGGTTTTCCAATCGCGGAAATTTTTCATTCATCGGAGTTCAGAGACCTTCGTCTGTTATATCGTCGAGATCTTCCTTGAGATCCCGGATAGAATGTTTCTCAATATCTTCGTTGATTCCCAATTCTTCCTTGGAGCAGATCATTCCATTGGACTCGACACCTCTCATTTTTCTCGGTTCGATCGTGATTCCCGCTTTTTCAAATACGGTACCCGGCAAAGCTACTGGTACGTACAATCCCGCTGCGACATTAACTCCGCCACAACAGATTTGATATTCTCCTTTTTTGCCGCAATCGACGACGCAGACTTTCAGTTTGTCGGCATCAGGATGCTGTTCACAAGATTTCACATATCCGATGACAATCAGATCTGATATCTTTCTTTCGTTGATCTCTTCGATCTCGCAGGTTTTCAATATCAGATTTTTCGCGATATTCTCCGGCGTATCATTGATGGAGATGAATTTTTTCAATAGAGGTGATGTATACTTCATGGGTCGATATGATAATTTGGATAAACAAAAAACATAGCCAATCAAAATTAACGAAATCTGTTCAAAAATAAAGCGAAAAATTTACTTCTTGCATTTGTGGACTCATTCCATAATAATTTACCTCCCAAACAAAAAAAGCACAGAAACTTTTTATTTGGTAGATTATGCTATGTCGAAGCCATTAGATTATATGTTGCACCCTTTGAAATGACCCAGGCGTGTCGTAAATAAAATCATTAAGACGTTTCTTATATTGAAGAGTCATCTTCATCAGCCTTCCTATAAGTATCAGGAAAAAATAATTCTTGATTTGGTCAAGAAATGTAAGAATACCGTCTTCGGAAAAAAATACGGATTCGAATATATCCAAACGGTGAAGGATTTTCAGAATCTTGTCCCTATTTTTCATTACAAAGATATGGAGACATGGATTATGTATATGCTCAAAGGAGAAAAAGATATCTGTTATCCGGGAAAGGTTGCGCGATTCGCTACCTCATCATGAACGACCTGAGGGACATCAAAATATATTCCCATCACGAAAGATAATTTGAAAGATTCTCATTTCAAATGAGGAATGGAAGTTTTGAGTCTCTATATCAAAAATAATCCGAGAACGCAATTTTTCCAAGGAAAGAGCTTGGCTATAGGTGGTGGCTTTACCAAAAATCCTTATACCGGCGAAGATAATGTCGGCTTCATCTCTGCAATCCTCCAAAAGGAAGCACCATGGATCGGACAGTATTTCCGTGAGCCAAGACCTGAAATCTCTTATATGGACAATCGAGAAGAGAAAGCTCAGCTTATGATAGAAGAAACAATACATAAAAATATCGTATCGCTCAGTGGACAACCATCACGATGATCCAATTTTCTTTACAAGGTATTGGAATATACCGGTAAAAAGAATATTTTGGAGGTCTGGCCAAACTTTGAATTCTTCTTCCGAGGAGGTATGGCTATAGATCTCTACAGACCTCAGTTTGAGAATATTTTTGGAAATAGCAAAAAGGTTAAATTATATCAAGTATACAATGCATCCGAAGGTTTCTTTGCTGCGCAGGATTCGAATTTTACCGATGATATGCTCCTGTTCACTAAACATGGCGTGTTCTATGAATTTATCCCTACAGAGGAATACGGCAAGGAGAATCCGATCGTATTGACGTTGAATGAAGTGGAAGTGGGCAAGGAATATGTAATTTTGATCACCAATAATTCCTGACTGCGAAGATATGTACTCGGCGACACGGTAAAATTCACGACGTTGAAACCATGGAGAATCAAGATTTCAGGCAGGACGAAATACTATATAGATGTCGTGGGTGAATGCGTGACATCTGATTATACAGACAGGGCATTGCTCGAAGCATGCAAAAAGACCGATACCATAGCGACCAATTATATGCTTGCTCCTATTACCTATTCTGGATGAAGCATCAGGGGAGCGTATGAACGAGTCATAGAATTCACCAAAACGCCAAAGGATGATCATGAATTCGCTAAAGTGCTTGACCAGGAATTATGTAATATCAATTCATACTATTTTGATGAAAGATATGATACCAAGGTGCTCGGAGAACCAGTCGTGCATTGCGTCAAACAGGGTACGTTCTATGATCGGATGAAATCCAAGAATAAGCTCGGAGGTCAGCATAAAGTGCCTAAAGTTTCCAATGATAGAAAAAATATCGATGAATTGCTCGATATAGTAGCATAACATTCTAAATCTTGACTTTTATGCATAGAAGTATATAGATATTTTTCTATTACAAAAAAATTAAAAAAAGGAGGGAATATGAAACCAATCGCCATCGTCCCTCAGGAGAGGGAATTCGGCTGCGCCAATGCGGTCATCCAGACAGCGGTAAAAACCCGTTACAACAAAGACATTGTCATCAAGGATTCCTGGTCATATATCAATGGTATAGGTACCTTGAATTTCCTTGGCATGGCGAATAGTACATTGCGCCAAAATGCTATTGATGCGCGTTTCGTAAAGAAGACCAATGTGAAAACAGAGGAGCTCTATCAATGGCTGAATGAGGACAAAATTATAATCGTACTGTTTATTTCACGGGAAAATTATCCTCATTATGCTGTGCTTGCAGGTAAAGATGAAAAATCGATCTTTATCGCCAATACGCATGGTGCAACTATTGAACGCTTTGATGTTACGGAGTTTATCGAACGCTTCTATATGAACCTTCGATATATCGAAGGGATCGAGTGGAAGAAAGGGCATTATAACCCGTTCCGAGATCGGATTGTCCGATGGGGAATGTATCTAGCCAAGGTCTTTGGTATAGTCAAACCAGGGACGCTCTACCTACTGGAAGAGAAAACATAACATCGTCATGGTTTTTGTGGCGATGTTTTTTGTTGCTTGATAAGAAGGAAAGAATATCTATATACTAATTTGAAATTTACAATTTACAATTTTAAACCATGAAAAACATCCAAACTAGTGATTCGCAGATATACGACGCTATTCTCGCCGAACAGCAAAGGCAGTCAGAAGGGATGGAATTGATCGCTAGCGAGAACTATCAATCGCCTGCAGTATTGGAAGCACAATCTTCCGTATTTGCAAACAAATATTCCGAAGGATTCCCTGGCCGCAGATATTATGGAGGACAAGAAAATACAGATATCATCGAGCAATTAGCAATCGAGAGAGCAAAAGAGATTTTCCATGCTGACCATGCAAACGTACAAGCATTATCCGGCGCAGCAGCAAACTTATGTGTGTATTCTGCACTTATGGAGCCAGGAGATACGATTCTCTGAATGGACCTCACGCACGGATGACATCTGACGCATGGTGCTCCGGTGACGTTTTTCTCCAAAGTGTTCAACTTTATCCGCTACAAGACGACACCAGATGGTAAGGTGGATTTCAACCAAGTCCGCGAATTGGCATTGCAGCATAAACCGAAGATCATTCTTGCAGGATTCTCTGCGTATCCGAGAGAACTCGAATATGAAAAATTCGTCGAAATAGCAAAGGAAGTCTGAGCTATCGCGTTCGCTGATGTTTCCCATATTTGATGATTCATTGCTGCATGACTTTTGAAAAATCCATTGGATTCCGGATTCCACGTCATGATGACGACGACGCACAAGTCACTCAGATGACCGAGAGGAGCATTGATTTTGAGTAAAGGCGTTGTGAGTAATCCACTCAAGAAACCAGAAGATACGATCGAAAATATTCCTACCAGAATCGATAGGGCAGTGTTCCCTGGTATGCAGTGATGACCGCATATGAATACTATCGCCGCTATCGCGGTCGCATTACATGAAGCGCAAACGCCGGGATTCAAAGCATACGCGCAGCAAGCGCTTAAGAATGCACAAGTGCTTGCAAACGAATTGATTGTGCGTGGCTACAAATTAGTTACCAGTTGAACTGATAATCATATGGTTATCGTTGATTTCAGCGGGACAGCATTGGACGGATCAATCGCAGAAAAGACTTTAGATAAAATCTGAATTTCAACTTCGAAATCCACTATACCTGATGATCCGAATCCACCATTCCGTCCATCCGGACTTCGTATCGGCATGCCAGCGATGACGACCAGAGGAGTGAAAGAAAATGAAGTGAAACAGATTGTTGAGTTTATCGATCAGGCGTTGAAAAATAGAGAAAATGAAGAAAAATTAGCAGAACTCAGAAATGATGTCAGAGAGTTTTGTAAGAAATTTCCAGTGCAAGTGCACCCGGGTGCGATAGTCACCAAAGTCACTACAAAAGCTGAATAGCAAAAATTTCCACCCGGGTGCAAAATTGCTATACAGCTATAGTCCATAATAAGACAAACCAATAATTTTAAATTTTAAATTCTAAATTTTAAATTTTAAATTTCTTTTTGGTATGGATATCGCGCTTATCATTTTATGAGGCATTCTCTGCCTCGTCGCTATCATCGGTTCTGTACTTCCCGTTTTGCCAGGACCACTGCTTGCGTATATAGCATTCATACTTTTGCAATTTACTTCAGGACATCCTTTCTCTCGGACGTTTTTCATCGTACGAGCGCTGATCATTATTTTTCTGACGGTTCTCGACTATGTTGTCCCTTCACGAGGAACCAAAAAATTCGGATGAACTAAGCGGGGAGTGAGAGGAAGCAATATCTGATTGATAATAACGGTGATCATTCTCCCTATCCTCTGAATCACTATTGGACCATTCGGACTCATAGGATTGATTTGATGACCTTTTGTCGGAGCGTATCTTGGAGAAAAGCGGTGAGGGAAAAAACACACACACGCATTGAGATCTGCACGGGGATCTTTCATAGGATTCGTAACGGGAAGTCTTTTGAAATTAGTCGTCAGTATTATTATGGCTGGATATTTTTTTGTAAATGTATACAAACTATTCATCCAATAAAACAAGAAGAGAAAAACAAAAAGCATATTTTTTTTGTTTGATAATTACTATGCTCATGAATTCTATGAATGTACCATCGGAAAAATCCGAGAAAAAACATGATCTTCTCCCACATATTCGTACCTGTATCGCTGCGTTGCTGATGATAGCTCCTAGTATGGATATGCAGAGTGAAGCTCCTGATACTGCAATTACCACCAAACAACCATCAACCATTTTCTATACTCAAGAAAAAAACGCATCCCAAGAAAACATTGAGGTAAATGAAGAACTCTTGTTCAAATCTACGGTAACACAAGCGCTTCGCTCTGTCAATAGTCTAAAAAGCGTTCCTGAGTGAGGGATACAACTAAAATATCCCCAATCATATACGTGAAATTTACCTAGATCGATAGACTTTTTTCCAAAGGAGATAAAAAAAGAGACAATTCCTTATACTATCATAAGGATCTGAGAAAAAATGTTTATGGTTAGTCCAGATCTCTGATTTGAAGCGGATAAGATGTATATCGATAAGGACGCTTTTTATGTACATGTTGTCAAAAAAGTCCGGTGAACAGCCATAGCAGGCAAAGAAATAGCAAAATCCAAAGAAAAAGGATTGCCTGATTATTTATATAAATTATTCACCCAATGAGAAAGCTGACATTATCCGCTTTCTAGGGTGCGTGCTATTCCCAAAGAACATCAAAAAGCTGCGCTCGAAGCATTAGCCAAATTAAATAAATAAATTTAACTTCTAATAGAATAAAATATGAAAAGGAAAGCGTTAGCAGGAATAATTTTGGCGATAGGAATATTTGTCATCGGTTCAAAATCAGAGGCATATCTTTTTGGTATGAAATCATGGGACAATAGCATCTCCAATATAGAACGCATCGAAAAGCAATATAAGCTCGATTTGCCGATCGTTTCGTTCATCTTTGATCCACGAGGCGAACATGTAGAGAACATGATGAATCAATTGAATGAAAAATTAGGTGAAGATAAAATCTATCATATCTCTCTTTCTCCAAACAGCTTTAGCGCAGCAGAAGTCGCTGCCGGCAAATTCGATGAACAGTACAAACAATTTTTCAAGGACGTCAAAAAAAATAATCTCAGAGTGATCTTCCGTACGATGCACGAGATGAACGGAGGACGATATCCGCGGAGTTCGAATCCTGTGAATTTCAAAAAAGCCCGGATCCATGTGCGAGAACTTTCGAGAGCGGAAGGATTGGATCAAAAAAACATCCTCTTCGATATGTCCGTCAACGCACGAGATCTGCCAGCAAAATGAGGTAAACCATCACAGACAGCAGTATTTATCCAATGTCAGCAAAGCGTCAAAGCAAAATGGAAATGCCCGACATTCGAAGATTACTATCCTGGCGACAAATATGTCGATCTCATGGGAGTGACATTCTACAACCGAGGAAAAGGAAACAGCAATCGCCGACGGTGAACGCCGGATCAGATCGTAAACGCTGCGGGATGGAAAACATTGGATAGGCTCAAAAAATTCAACAAACCGATCTTCGTAGATGAAGTCGGGACCACGGCAGTCAATTATACGTGATCATATAATTTCAATAAATCTCGCCAAGTATATTTGACCAATTCCAGACTCAAAGACACGTGGCTCGTACAGCTCAAGGACTTCTTGCTCAGAGAGACGAGCATCGTAGGAGCGATCTATTTCAATGTCGATCTGACCAATGGACTGCAGAATCGGACACTCGGAGAACTTGATCGGTCCGTTATCGATTTTGCTAACAATAAATTCTACAGCAAGATCCTCGATGTCTACAATGCCGGCAAACCGAATGATTCCACAAAACTCTACTATTTTTTCAATATCCAGCGCGTGAAACTCAACGATAGGACGTTCTTCGTAAAATCATCCTATGTGAAGCCCGTCAAAGATCTCTACACCTTTACGACAAGCTATGTAAAAGGTCATGCCGAACAACTCGCTTTCCTCGACGGCACCAAAAGAACATGATCCCTTACCAAGAAATACAAGAGATTCACAAAAGCGGATTTGGAAGCTATTGTAGATGCTACGAAGAAATTTCTGCAGTAATGCCCGATAAATGGTATGCATGGACTGTGTTTTATATATCATATATTGGCTGTTGTTTGTTTGTAGCCCCAATGTACCACTTAAAAACTGGGGATTCCTTTTAGAGTAAATTAAAGTTAAACTAAAATTCTAATGAAATCAAATGAAAGGTCTTATTATTTGCTTTTAAAAAAATCTGATTATAATTAGATATATTTATATATTTAAAAATATAGTTATAAAGGAATTAACAATAATGGATGAAAAATTTGGTGCATTTATTAAAAAAAGATATAAGTAATCAGAAAATCTTAGTAAAATCATTGAAAAGTTTGAGAAGCATCTTGCTTCCGTTCTTTCTGAAAAAAATATTCCTTATGTTGATATTTTAGTTGTAGATTCAAAAGGAAAAGTAAATGCTGATCGTATATTACATTGAACAATTACTAGTATTGATCCAATAAAGTGAGTTGCTCGTTTACTTTCAATAGATTGAGAAAAAGAACTTACTATGAGGATTGGAAATGAAAATTCGGATATTAAAGAGTGAGATACGATAAAGTATGTCGAAACAAAAAATGGTTGAGCTATACCTATTAATCAATTGGAGATTGAATAAGTTTTTCGTCTTTTACTTTTGAAAAAATCTGTGTTTTATCACAGATTTTTTTGATTCTTATATCAACTTCACTGTTTCGAACAACTCCAACAATACCTGATCTTCGGTCATTCCGGATAATTTTGCCTGATAGTTCAAAATCACTCTATGTCTTAATACCGGCAATGCGACTCTCTGGACATCTTCGTGGGTAACGAATTTTCTGCCTTCCGCTAATGCGACTGCTTTGGCTCATTGCATCAATCCTATAGATCCGCGAGGTGAAGTTCCATAGAGGATGTATTGATGCTCTTGTCTCGTGATATGGGTCAGTCTCGTAATGTAGTGCTTGATCTCGTCAGAGATAGTGATGGTATCGATTTCTTTTTTTAGATCGTTCAGCTGCTTGTGGGTGATGACTGATTTGATGTCGTGGAGATGCTCTTTTTCTATCGTATCGAGAATATTTTTCTCTTGAGAGATGCTTGGATAATCGACCAATACTTTGAATAAAAATCTATCGACTTGTGCTTCGGGGAGGGGATAGGTTCCTTCTTGTTCTATTGGATTCTGCGTAGCGAGGACGAAGAACGGTTCAGGCAATTTATGCGTTATTCCTCCTATGGTCACTTGATGTTCCTGCATCGCTTCGAGGAGCGCGGATTGGACTTTCGGTGTCGCTCTATTGATTTCATCTGCGAGGATGATGTTGGCCATGATCGGTCCCATTTTAGTATCAAATTCCTGAGTTTTGCTATTGTAGATTTCACCACCGATGATGTCAGCAGGAAGTAAGTCAGGAGTAAATTGAAGTCTTTTAAACTCCAATCCCAAGAGCTGTGCAAAGATGTGGATAGTTTTGGTTTTTGCTAATCCGGGGAATCCTTCGACGAGGACGTGACCTCAGCAAAGAATATTTATGATTATCGCGTTGATAAGGTCATCCATACCGATGATGTATTTGTGGAGCGCGTCTTTGAGATGTTTTAATTCGGTGTTGTGAAAGTCCAAATGAAGAAGTCATTCCTGGAAATATCTCGTATCGATGACGTGACGAGCAGGTTCCGTATGTTTTTTCTTTTTGAAGATATTGAGCGCAGAGAGGAAATTTTCGTTTTCATCTTTCAGGAAAAAAACGAGCGCCGCTACGACGATGAGGATGACTACCGCTATGAGGATAAGTATGGTCCGCATTTTTGATTGCTATCGGATAAACATGGTTATACTATATAAATAGCTAAAAGCTTCAAGCTAAAAGCTTCAGTCACTTGTACTTCGTTACGTCATTCCCGTCCCGCCTTGTGGGATAAACTCCAGCGGGAATCCATACAAAACAAACTGGATTCCCTTTTTCAAGGGAATGACGTGGAGTAGTCAAAATTTGCACATACTCCTCAAAAAGCATGTTTCAATGATTTTGGTTGAATTATGGGTAAATCCTCCAGGATTTGCATTTTTTGTGATTGCGGCTATAATTATGAAGAGGACCAAGCGATGAAATAATCATTTCAACATTTAAACATTTCATCATTTGAACATTTCATCATTTAATCATTCTATCATGAGCACTTTAGGACAAGCAGCAGGGAATGTAACGGAAAGTTTCCGGGATTTTCTCGTTAGGATGTATGAGAATCCATTCGTATCTAAAATAGTTTTGTTGATACTGGCGATCATCCTGAGCTTCATTTTAATGTCGTTGTCTAAGATGCTCGCTACCTACCTCAAAAGGAAAATCACTCAGAATTTCGTGACCAAGGGAAGTAAGGATATCGAGAATGTCTCTGCATTGATCGGGGATATTATTTTCTATACCTTAACAGTGCTTTCGTTGTTTATGGCGTTTAGTATCGTAGGATTGAAAGTAGGACTTATTCTCTGAGGTATCTCTATCGGAGTAGGATTCGCGTTTAGGACGACGTTGACGAATCTGATCTCAGGAATCATGATTTATACGACCAAAGAATATCAGCCAGGAAGTATCGTTTCCGTCAAATTATGAGGAGAGGTTACGGGAAAGATAGAACAGATCGACATGAAAAATACCATTCTCAGAACCTTCGATTTCAAGAGGGTAGTGATCCCAAATTCCAAGTTTGTGAGATCCGTCATCAAGACGTACAGCTTGGAGAATGTGCTGAAATTGGAAATCAATCTCAAGGTGGATATGAGTATGGATATAGAGAAAGTGCTTGATGCTACGATCAAAAAAACTAATTCCTATGACTTCGTTATCTACAAAGAATATACGCAGGCACTTATCCAGGAATTTGACTCCAAGACCTGCGAATTCAAAGTAAGTTTCTGTTTCAATCCAAACACCGGTATACCTACGGATATGATGAAATCCAGAGTGCAGGCAGGGTTGATAGAGGAATACAAAAAGATGATGAAAGAAGCTGCTGCAGCGAAAACAGCGACTACAGCGTAATTTTTTCGCTGAGATATAAGAAAGCCGATGGGAGATCTATCGGATTTTTTATTTTCAAAAAATCCCGCATATATTGCGGGAAACACATTAAATCCATCCAATTAAGTGAATCAGTAGAAAACAAGCGTAACCGATGCCATAGAATACAAAGGTACTCCAGGAGGCTCCACATGCAATAAGGGATATTGCTAACCCTTTGTAGACGATTTTAACATCTTTTATGCGCGGCTGTTTGTTTCGGATGCCGAATCCAAGCATCGACCAGATGATACCAAATACAAAGGAAATCCCTGTAACGATTAAAACGGGTAAAATATAATTCATATGTTATTTTTTTTTGTTTAGACTCATATACTAATCATTTCTCTTAAATTTTCAATATCTTGATTTTACTAGAGTTTTGGCTATCGTCTTGCCGTTTATATTATATTAAAAGCATGGTCGCATTTTCTATCGGTTCCATAGATGTCTATCGATACGGCATTTTCTATGTCATTGCATTCTTGGCAGCGTATCTTTTTCTTCATTGGATAAGCAAAAAAAATATATTCTGAAAACAATTCTCCGGATTGCAGACATTTCTCCAGAAATATCTCGACGACTTTATACTCTTCATTTTCTTCGGTGTATTGATAGGAGGAAGACTGGGACACGTGATTATCTATAATCTCCCGTATTATCTCCAACATCCTGTGGAAATCTTCCAAGTCCGAAAATGAGGGATGTCATTCATCGGCGGAATAGTGGGAGTGACGATATCGATGCTGATCTTGATGCGGAGAAAAAAATTCTCATGGAAAGAGCTTCTCTTGCTCGGTGATTTGATTCTCGCTATTCTACCATTCGGCATCATGTTAGGAAGAATAGGGAATTTTCTCAATCAGGAGCTATACGGTATCGTAGCTTCGGATGTGATAGGAAAAATCTGATATCCGGTTTTCTCTCTTCTGAATAAGCTATGATTGCTGCATATCTATCCTCAAGTGGATACTCTTCTGAGAGTGAATACAAATTTCCTGTCTAGCTTCTTGGAGTGATTCGTGCTCTTGATCATTACGCTTTCTATCATCCGCACCCGGGTGCGCAACAAAATAGTCCAACCAGGCAAAATCGTCGGAATCTTTCTGATGGGATATAGTTTCATTAGATTCTTCTTAGAATATCTGAGAGCAGATTCTCAACTAGAGTTCCGTGGATGGTTTACGATCTCTCAGCGATTCTTCTTGATATTCTTTACGATAGGAGTGTTGATACTTTCATTCAGAAAAAAAATAATTAAAAAATAAACAAACCCACCCCGACCCTACCCTTGACCCCGGCTATCCGAGGGCAGACAGGGAGATAAGGAAATAAATCTATTTCATAAAATCCCCCTGTTAAGGGGGATGTAGGGGTTTGTTTATTTTTTTTCACTTTACTTAATTTCGTATACTACATTGACGTTGATGGTCACTTCGGTTTCTCCAGGAGATAACGCATCGCTCATTACTGCTAAATCCGTTGTTGCTCACATAGCCATAGCATCATTCTTTGCATAATAAATAGGTGAACGATCGTATGAAGATGTATTGTCAGTAATGATAACAGGTTTACCGAGAGAGACTTCACTAGCTTTTGCAAGCTGCTCAGCTTTCGTTTTGGCGTCAGCCAAAGCTTTTTCACGAGCTCATTGGTAGGCTACGACTTTGTCTTTGAGATCAAAATACGTGTTGTCGACATTTACTCATCCTATCTTAGAGATCTGTGTTACGATATTACCACCTTTCTCTCAGAATTTTTCTCCTGTTACATTGATAGTGAGACTTTGTTGTACTCTATATCACAAAAGCTTTCTTCCGCTTGCATCGCTTCGATCATATTCTGGATAAGCATTTACATTGGTTGTTTTAATGTCTTTGTCAGCTATATCCGCTGCCTTAAGGATCTCTTTTACTTTGTTTACTTTTTCATTTGCTTGTGTCTGTGCTAATTCTGTACTTGCAGCAAGCTCAGAAACGGAAATGTTGATGACAAGCATATCAGGTGCAACCGACGCTTTACCTTCTCCCATGACAGAGATGGTATTGGTCATCCCATAGTTTGTTGATAAGTTTGCTTTGTTAGATTGAATCATGGAATTTCCTACGAAGAACACGGTGAGCGATAAAAGTAGTGCTGCTCCCAAAAGGAAAAGTCAGTTAGTAGTCTGTTTTTGCATGTTTGTGTCTTTAAAGATAAAAACATTATTGTCCATACAATAAGGAATTCTTGGATAGTAATCAAGATTATTTTCTTGAAACTACTTGCCATATCAGTAATCTTAATAAGATGCATGTTTCATGATATATGATGCATGAACTATATAGTTATATGGTTCTTGAATCTTGTATCTTGAATCTAAAAAATTTATATGATAAATTTTTGTTATGACTACCCGAAAAGAAATCGCAGACCTCATTTTCCCTGATGTAACGGAAACTATCCAAGACTTAGAAAAGAAATACCCACCAAGATCCAATCCTGTCTGCTCACGTTTTGCTCCGAGTCCTACCGGATTTTTGCATATCGGTGGAATCTATTCTGCATTTGTTTCATGGAAATATGCGAAGCAGAATGGTGGAACATTTATTCTGAGGATAGAAGATACCGATCAAAAGAGAGAGATAGAAGGGACGGTAGATTTGATCATCGATGGTATGAAGACTTTTGGTATTCAGATCGATGAGTGACCTTTAAATAATGCAGAATTCAGAGTTCAGAATTCAGAATGAAATAAATCTGTCGATATTGGAAATTATGGTCCATATACGCAATCTCAGAGAAAAACGATCTATCAAATATTCACAAAATATTTACTCGAAAACTGACTCGCATATCCTTGTTGGATGACTCCGGAAGAATTGGAATCTATCCGTGAACAGCAGACAAAAACCAAGGTAACGCCAGGAATTTACGGAAATTATTCTGTTCGAAGAAATAAAAGTCCGGAAGAAATTCTTGAAAAAATTCAGGCAGATAAAAATTTTGTTATCAGGTTCCGTTCACCAGGAGATACAACCAAGAGGGTCGTTTTTGAAGATATGATCAAAGGAAAAATAGAAACCATCGACAATTTCAATGATATCGTGTTGATCAAAGGTGATGGATTACCAACCTACCATCTTGCGCACATTGCCGATGATCATTTGATGAGGACTTCTCACGTAATTAGAGGAGAGGAGTGGCTCGCTTCCGTGCCTTTACACATGCAATTATTCAAAGCATTTGGACTTCAACATCCACAGTATTGCCATGTAGCGCCATTGCTTAAATTGGATAATGGAAACAAAAGGAAACTTTCCAAAAGACATGACCCAGAAGCAGATATCTGATTCTTTTTTGAGAATGGATATGCTACTCAAGGAATCATCGAATATCTCCTGACAATCGTTGATCCAGGATTTGAAGAACGGCAGATAGCCAATCCAGACAAGAATTACCTCGATTTTGAAATTAGACTTGAGAAGATGCCAAAATCAGGTGCACTCTTCGATTTAGTGAAACTTCAGAGCGTAAACAACAATTACTTATCAAGGATTCCGACTGACGAATTGTATGATCAGAGTTTAACTCGAGCCAAAAAATATAGACCTGAACTTGCGAAACGTATGGAGTCCGATATTGATTATGTAAAAGCTGCGATACATATCGAAAGACATACCGAGAAGGATCCAAAGAGATTCGTAACCTACGCAGATGTAGAGGCGCAATTGTTATTCTTCTTCGACGATGAATGGGAAAAATTACATGGAAATATTAAAACATTGAAAGAGGGAAATGCGATAGCTGATAATGAATTAATGAAAAAATTTGTCGATGAATATCTATCAGTACTTGATTTGAATATGTCCGTAGAAGAGCGATTCAATCAGTTGAAAGAAGTCTGAAAAAAATATGGTTTTGCAGGAAATAATGCGGAATTCAAGGAGGGTGGATATGGAGGTAAAGTATGAGATTTGGCTATGTTCCTCCGTATCCAGCTATGCTGTGCAACCAAGACGCCAGACCTATTTTCTGTGATGAAGGTGATGGGAAAAGAGAGAGTAGCAAAGAGATTGCAAGCGATATAAAAATTGACAAAAATGAAGTATTGCTCCACCAACTTTATTACAACACCAGACTCGTGCTAGCCGAAAAGGAGATAATCCAAACATGGAACACTACGTCATTCCTCACTACACCACGTCATTCCCGCGAAAGCGGAAATCCATCTTGCTAAATAGCCAATTGGATTCCCGATCAGGTCGGGAATGACGTGACCATAAGAGAAAAAGTATATCGGGGTTTGGGGTGAAACGCCCAAAAACAAAAAAATAGAATTTCGTAAAGCGTACCCCTAATCGCAGCAATTAGTACAAAAATTGACAAAACCATACATTCTGAGTATACTGTACTTATGCTTTTTTAGCTAGAAAGTAATGTGGTATGGAAAGCATAAAAGAGTGATGAGAAGCAAACAAAAAAACGATTGTTTCACTACATGAGGTAGACAAAAAACATGAAATCGTAGATGCGTTGTGACTCTCGCTAGATATTAGATATGCACCTAGAAAAGTCCCTTTGGATCATATTTTTTACGATCTTAAAAATTTCCAAAATAGGAAAAAGGAATATAGCGAACACAGTGTTAACAATATTGTACACGCGGTTCTGGAAGGAAAATTTGATCTCAGGATTTTCAATCCTTTGGTGCTCTGGAAAGATAAGAAGGATCAAAAATTATACATTTTGAGCGGACATTCGAGATACGAAGCATTCAAAAGATTGTCTACGACCTACAAAGATCATGAACAGGTAAAAAAATTCTTTGACCAATATCAGTACGATTTCACTCAAATCCCAGCTTTGGTTATGGATGATGTAAATTTCGAAGATGCAAAATTCATAGCGTTGACGAGCAATGCATTGGCAACAATAGAGACCGATACCGAAAGAGCTGAAATATACAGATCATTCAGACAATTAGGCAAAGATAAAAAGTTTATAGAAGAGTTTGGAAGAAAATGCGAAAAAAGCAATCGATCCAGAATCAATGCATATTCATATCTCAATCCTGATGGAATGCTCGTACAGTTCTTGGATATGTTTGTGAATAATACAGACGAAAGTACCATCATTAAGAGGATAGCTATTTGGATCGGAAATATCAGAAAAAAACATCCAGAATTGACCAATGCACATGAGGAGGAATTATTTACTCGATTGATGAGAAAAGGAGGATACGGAAACCAGCAGGGACAGGTACATACGCAGCAAAAGTTTATTGACGTGGTGGAAAAACATATTTCAAGGATAGATTTATCCAAAGACGAATGTCTGAATATCTTGAATATCAAAACCTTATCTTTTGCTATGCAGCAATACTATGAAATAGAAAAAGAGCTTAAACAAAAAAAACAGGCGTTGTATACTGAATTTCATACTATTCGCAGAAGATTCAATCAGGAACATATAAAAAAAGAAGAGAGGATAGGGGAGCTGGAGCAAACAGTGAAAGAAATCATAGGGATGCCTATGGAATCCGTAGATAAGTTAGATCAGATAGAATCATTTCTCTTTGATGTGAAACCGTTTATCAATGATGAAAATGTTTTGCTCATCAAAAATCGTATCATGGATGAAATAAATGCTATAGAACAAGCATATTATCTCCATAAAAAAAAGAAACCCATCTATATGGAAGCAGGCAAAAAAGAGATCTTAATTGACTTTACAGAGGAATAGTTTTTTCTGGCTTTAAAAAATATGTGGAATACAGAAAATATAGTAAAAAAACTCCGAATGAACGGAGTTTTTTCTCTGTAAGTGCTAAGGAAAATTACTTGATGATTTTGTCGATAATGCCGTATTTCATAGCTTCTTCTGCAGTCATCCATTTATTTCTTTCCATATCTTTCGCTACTTGCTCATTTTTTTGCCCGGTATGCTTAGATACGAGATCGATAAACATATTTTTCACTTTCAAAATTTCTTCTGCCTGGATGACAATATCGGTAGCTTGACCTTCTGCGCCACCCAACGGTTGATGGATCATGACCTTGCTATGTGGGAGTGCGTATCTTTTTCCTTTTGCTCCTCATGCTAGAATAACTGATCCCATAGATGCAGCCAATCCTACACAGATAGTAGAGACATCGCATTTTACATATTGCATGACGTCGTAGATAGCCATTCCACTATAGACTTCTCCGCCTGGTGTATTGATGAACATGACGATATCTTTGTCAGGATCTTTTTTCTCCAGATACAGCAATTGTGCTACGATGGTGTTGACCATAGCTGCGTCCACTTGCTCGCCAACGAAGATAATCCTGTCTTCAAGAAGTCTTGAATAAATATCATACGCTCTTTCTCCTCCTTTTACTTTTTCGATAACGCTTGGGACTAATGTCATGTAAATAATTTAAAATTTAAAATTTAGAATTTAAAATTCAAAATTAGTTCTATAGTAATCAAATTATATGCCAAAATTCGTCGATTTGCAAATGAGTACGAGCAATTTAGTTATTTTAGCAACCAAAATCAACTTGAATTTATATAATAAAAGTGTAAAAAATTGAGTAATCTGGCTTTGTGTCTTTACTTTTACGTAAAAAATGATAAATAAATAAGTATAAAGCATAAAGCTTCAAGTATAAAGCCGCATTCTACAAAATAAGCAGCTTTGAACTTATAGCTTTAAACTTATAGCTTTGAACTTATAGCTTTGAGCTTATAACTTTAAGCGATATTCATTTAGTCCTTTAGTTTCACCATATGGCAAAACAAAAAAAGAAAGCTCCTGGAAGACCGAAGAAGGAATTCGTCTCCAAGAAGCCAAAAACCAAGATAAAATCCTGACCAGGAAGACCAAGAAAAGATCAGAAATATACTGCGGTGCAACAACAGGTACCGCAAGCTGTGGTATGATTCGTAGCAAAGTCCGTTGATGAATCAAAAAAAAAGGATCTCATCATCCTGATTTTATTCCTCCTATCTTTTGTTCTCTTTGTCGTCTCTTTGTATTTCACTTTCATGAAGAAGAAAGCACCGAGCGATCTGACCGCAGAGGAAATAGCAGAAATCACGAACGTAGAAACCGGAAATATCGATTATAATCTACCAGGCACGACAGAAGCACCTGAAACGCCTGAAGTGAATGTAGTTGAGGAGCAACCTTCTCCTGCTGTGATTCAAAATCTGAATACAGAGCAACAGCTTATCGTTGATTTCTATCAAGCAGTGAATACCGTGGATATGGATGCGTTGTATACATTGACCGATGCGCGTCTGGAAGAATCCAATGTCTTCAAAACTTATTATAGCAGAAGATGGCTTACCAATTTTTCTGCATCCATACTCGCGCCAAAGATCGTCGTGACTAATATCCAGGAAGTGTCTACGACATCCACAAATCCAAATATCAAAAATTTCGAATATACCGTTGAATATATACTTGCAAACAATCAGCAGAGATTCACGGAAGAGCGATCTACGACCTTGATCAAGAAAGGCGACAATCGGAGAGTCGGTAAGCTGATGTGTGAGACAAAATGATGCTCTACTATGCCATTTTTCAATCCAGAGAAATATAAAAATTAATGAATAATGAATAGTGAATAATGAAAAATGTAGGACTTTGTTTCGATATGACCTATTATCTATTACAATAGTCCATAATAAAATAATTCATACATTATTCATTTTTCATTTTTAATTTTTCATTAGTTACGTAGTTATGGAAGTCCAAGATATAGTTGTAGAGGCAAAACAAGAAATCCAGTCCTTTCGCGAAAAGTATCCTGATGGAGTAGTTATTATTTGGGGGGCGACCGCAACAGGCAAGAGCAAACTTTCGGTGCTGCTTTCTGAATTTTTTGATACGGAAATTATCTCTGCAGATAGCAGGCAGATCTTTCGTTATATGAATATTTGAACAGATAAAATTCCTTCTGACATTCTTTCACGTATCCCTCATCATCAGATCAATATCGTCGATCCCGATCAGACCTACACATCATGACAACGAAAAAATGACGTCTACAAGATCATTCCGGAGATCCAGAAGAGAGGGAAACTCCCGATGATTGTGGGAGGAACATGATTGTATATCGATACGGTGTACAAAAACTTTTCCATGCCAGATATCGAACCGGATATGAAATTGAGAGAAGAACTGTTCGCCAAGGAAGAAAAAGAGCCAGGAATCTTGCATAAAGAATTGATGAAATTAGATCCAGAAGAAGCAGCAAAACTCCATCCGAAGTCTACCAGATATATAGTAAGGGCACTCGAGATTTTCTACAAAAGCGGGAAAAAGAAGACAGATACCTTCATCTCTCAGCCGCCGCAACGGCCATTGCTTATGCTCGGACTCCGACGTGAAAAAGAGGACACCAACAAAAGAATTAATGCAAGGATCAAAGAGATGATCGCTTGATGATTGGTCGATGAAGTAAAATGATTACTAGCAAAATGATATACCAAAAATATGCAATCCATGCAGGGAATAGGATACAAAGAAGTTGTAGAGTTTCTGGACGGAAAATATGATCAAAAAGAGATGGAGGAGCATATCAAGATCACTACGCATCAATTAGCAAAAAAGCAACGCAGCCGATTCCGTCGCTATATCGCCGAGGGAATACAGACACCAAGAGAAAATGTAACTTACAAAGTGCGAAAGCTATCGTAACAAAAAAGACGTACCCTCTTTATTTAAAAGAGGGAGGTATCCGTATTTACGGATGGGAGATTTTACCATAGTCGCAAAATCCTCCGTCCCGAAATGTCGGGACACCTCCTTTCGGTAAAGGAGGAACGTTTTTTTTTGTCTTCGTTATTAGTTGGCTTTTAGGTGTTTGAGTTGTATCTTCAAAAATCCCAATATCTGCCTTTTTTCATTCCTTGCTTTGATATCCGTCATGACCCAATCAAGGGTCTTTTTCAATAATTTTCCGATAGCAGGTCATGCGGGGAGATGTAATTCGTCCATGATATATGCTCAGTTAATTGCGAGATCTTTTATTGTGAATTGTCCTTCTTTTTTGTGAAGTTGTTTCAAAATCGTCTTTAGCTTTTCGACATCGGAGATGTCGGAGCTATTTTGTAGTGGATTATACTGACCCAATCTATCTGCCATCGTGATATCCATGATATTCATCGCTCTCTCGAGTCCTGCATTGCTGAGGAATGCTCTGACTTTTTTTTCTGTATTGTCTTCTTTGGTCATCAGCATCTCTTCTGGCTTATGATGATGCGCTATGAGTCGCGCTATTTCCGTGATTTCTTTGCTGGAGAATCCGAGCACTTTGAAATCCTTTTTCGCATATTCTGGCGAGCTTCTTCTATGATTCAGCGGACCAGCTAAGATTTCTCTGATCTCTTCTTTGCTGAGGTTGTCTTTGTATGCGCCGAACTGCTCAACTTTGCCGACATCGTGGTAAAGCATAGCGAATCTCACAAGCGGATCTTTGTTGATACTTTGCAATTCGCGTAACGCCAAAAGTGTATGGGTATAGACGTCGAACGGATGATATCTGACGGGTTGGTCGATATTCTTGGTTTCATGGAGTGCAGGGAAAAGATGCTCCAATAATCTCGCTTCGTCGAGCAATGCGACGAAACCGAATGGATCGCCGACCGTGAATGCTTCCATCATTTCATCTTTGATTCTTTCTTTCGCTACATTTTTTACGAGTTCATGATTCTTTTTTACGCTATTCCATGTTTCTTTGATAAAGTCGAAAAGCTGTGCTTTGCCTTTGGATGTGGTACGCAATTTTTCATTCAAAACATTTACAAACCTAATCGCTCTGATGATTCTCAATGCATCTTCGTTGAATCTTTTGTCCGGATCGCCGACAGCTCTCAATCTTTTGCGGATAAGATCTTGGATTCCCTTGTGCGGATCAACTACGATACGTAGTAATTTTCAATTTCCCTCCTTCGAGGACAAGTCAATTTTCAATTTTCAATTCTTTTTTGTAGAAAAAACAGTTGCTGACTTTAGCATTTCTACAAGATGGTCATCGTGGAAAAATCCATTTTTGAAGAGTTTGGAAATGTGTTTATGATCTTGAAGTATCAAGAGATTCAAGTCCTTGATGAGAATATATCCCTGGTCGTTCAATTTCTGGATGGACGTGTCGTCGTCAGAATAATTATGGATATTTTTTCCCGTGATTTGTTTTTCATATTCCTGTGTCCGTTTCGTATTTGTATAATAGATGCAGTTGATCGTGAAGTCTCTTCTGTTGGAGTCTAATAATATATCATCGCTCCATTCAATCTCTCACGGATGTCTGTAATCGTCATATTTACCTTCGGTACGTAACGGTGTCAATTCATACTTAATCGCTTCATGATCCAATGCTTTCATCTTTCCATTTTTCAATTTTTCAGTTTTTTTGATGAGCGTCATTGTTCCGAATTTCTCGGTCATAAAGTAGGACATGCCTTTTTTGTCTATCAGGTTATTCAGTTGTTTTGGATCGCCGCTCATAGTAAAGTCGATGTCGGTCGGTTTTTTATCGATACCCAAAAGCAGGTCCCTGACGCAGCCTCCTACGAGAAAGAATGTGTGCGGATCTTTGAGCCTTTTTTGTAGGAATGCGATGTGCGAGTCCAAAATTTTAAGCGAGTCAAAAGACAACATAAACATAGACATAAGTAAAAAATCACTAATTGTGAATTATGAATTTATGACGATACTATAATCAAAGCAAGAAAGTTTTCAAATAAAAAAAACTCATTTTCAATTGCATTTTTATTTGAAATTTGTATATACATCCCCGCACATATGTTTTTTCGATATATGGGTGCATAGCTCAATTGGTTAGAGCAGTCCCGCTAAAGCGGGAAAGGTTCAAGGTTTTTATGTATAAATAATCCATATGTATTATATATACATCCTAAAATAAAATAAATACTATGTGTGAACTACAAATAATATAAAAAGAAGATTTGATGAACATAAGAGATGAAATAGCTATTTTACGAAAAGAATAGGAAAAAATATAATATTATTATGACGGTTCCAGTCTTCTACGAAAAAAGAAGCTATGGAATTAGAAAGCAAAATAAAAAGATCTGGTCATATCGAGAGATGGACCAAAGAGGAAACATTTACATGGGTGCGTAGCTCAATTGGTTAGAGCAGGTCCCTCTTAAGGACAAGGTTCGGGGTTCGATTCCCCGCGCGCCTAAAAGAAAATAATCTGATGAAAGTCGGATTTTTTTTTATTTTTTTGAAAAAAGACGCGTTTCTCAAAAGTATAAATTATTATACAATGGTATTGTTTTTTTTGTGCTAATGTATATGGTATGCCTAATAAACAAAAGTATAAACATTTAAAAAAACAAAAATATGTTAAAAGAAAAGAAAGTATTTGTTTTGGATACAAATGTGATTCTACACAATTTCA
This sequence comes from uncultured Candidatus Peribacteria bacterium, assembly GCA_964560855.1. Taxonomy (GTDB): domain Bacteria; phylum Patescibacteriota; class Gracilibacteria; order Absconditabacterales; family Absconditicoccaceae; genus CAJBLF01. Next base: position 59,587 of record CAZLLU010000002.1, read on the forward strand.
ATTGTATCTATAATTTCGATGAACATGATGTGATAATCTTGACTACCGTACTGGAAGAACTTGATCGTTTCAAAAAAGGCAATGAAACCATGAATGTAAATGTTCGTGAATTTCACAGGATACTTGACAAGTTTGCAGGAAATATGATCAAAATAACTACCGGTAAAGGTGCTAGCGCAAAAGAAAAGAAGGTTTCCGCATTATTTTATGGCGGAGTAGACCTCGGACCTGATTTGGGAAAAATCCAGATTAAAACATCAAACAAAATCCTTCCCACTATCAAGGGAATGTTCTGTGAAATGACTCCCGATCATCGCATATTGAGTGCGGTGTTCAATATCGAAGATGAAGAGAAAAAAGGACAAAAAAGACGTGTTATTCTGGTTACCAAAGACGTTAATCTTCGTCTTAAGGCGACTGGTCTCGGGATCGAAGTAGAGGATTATCAACACGACAAAGTTCCTTCTGTTGATCATCTTTATACAGGTAAAGGAGAAATTACTGGGGATGAGATTGCAGAAGTTATTAAACAGGTGTATGATGGACCTGTGCCGATGTATGAAAAGCCCTATTCTCATCTTATTCCTCAGAATGTACAGCCGAATATGTACTTTACCCTCCAGGACAAGAAAAAAAGTGCGCTTGTCTATGTAGATAAAAAAAAGGAGAAATTTACTTGTATCCAAAAGATAACGGTATTTGGTATCACTCCAAGAAATGCAGAACAAACATTTGCGATAGATGCACTCATGCGAAAGGATCTCAGTCTGGTTTCTTTGCTTGGTAAAGCAGGGACAGGGAAAACTTTGTTGGCTATGGCTGCTTCACTTCAACAATTATTGGATGCAGCATATGATAAAATCATTATTGCAGCAGCGATGATCCCCTTGAGTAATCGTGATATCGGCGCGTTGCCTGGCGACGCAAACGAAAAAGTGCTACCGTACATGCAAGGTCTCTATGATAACTTGGAATTCATCAAAAGCCAATACAAAAGCAAAAAAGTCCAAGTGTCTATTGAGGAATCAGAAGAAATGTTATCGTTTTCAAAAAAAAGAAAAAATCGAGCAAAACCTCAAACAAAACCTCAAGCAGAAGAAAAGGATTTTGTCTCTTTAGCACTAAAGGAAGGCAAGATCAAGATCCAACCTTTGGCTTCTATCCGCGGACGTAGTTTCAACAATACTATCTTCATTATCGATGAAGCGCAAAATCTGACGCCTCATGAAGTGAAAACTATTGTCACTCGCGCAGGTGAAAACACCAAGGTCATCTTCTGTGGTGATGTTCAGCAAATCGATTCACCCTATTTGGATCCAAGATCCAATGGATTAAGCCATCTGATTTATCGTATGGCAGGTAATGATGTCGTAGCTCACATAACCCTTGAAAAAGGAGAACGTAGCCATCTGGCTGAATTGGCTGCCGACTTATTGTAAAAATGTATTATTATTTAGAAGGGACGTCGTTATTTACGGCGTCCTTTTTTGATTGTTTTTCTATGAGACTTTATTACAGTAGTCCATAATAAGACAAAACTATCATTTTTCATTCTTCATTTTTAATTATTAATTTCGCGAAGCGAATCATGCGTTTTTATGATGAAATAACGATTACGGTCCAATCTGGAAAAGGAGGAGATGGAGTGGTGACAGGGAGAAGAGAAGCGGGAGTACCGCTTGGTGGACCTTCAGGAGGAAACGGCGGCGACGGCGGTTCTATCATTTTGCAGGCGTCCAAAGACGAAAATACATTGCAGACATATAGGTACAAAGCAAGCTTCAAAGCTAAGCCATGAGAGCCAGGTAGGTCAAGAGATCAATACGGTGCCAATGCCGAGAATCTGACATTGATCGTACCAGTGTGAACTATCGTAAGAGACAAACAGACTGATGAAATACTCCACGCTTTCACTCAAGATGGTGAACAACGGACTGCAGTGTATGGTGGTGATGGAGGAGTTGGAAATATGCATTTCAAAGATCCTGTCCATCAATATCCCAATTTTTGTCTGCTCGGCGAGCCAGGAAACAAAAAAGAGATCGTGCTTGAACTCCAGCTTTTGGCTGATGTTGCCTTGATCTGAACCCCTTCTGTCGGTAAGACGTCGTTGATCAATACTATTTCAAATACCAAAGCGAAAGTCGCTGACTATCCATTCACGACATTAGTTCCGAATTTATGATCTGTGACGGCACAGAAGACGAATTTCAATGTCATCGATATTCCATGATTGATCAAAGGAGCGGCTGAATGAAAAGGGCTTGGCAACGCATTTTTGCGCCACGTGCTCAAAGCAAGAGTGTTTTGTTTGATGTGCGACATTTCCAGATATGACAAATGAATCACTGAGATTCCTGAATTGCTTGATGAAATCATAACATACGCCAACAATAAACTCTGAGGCGAAGACAAATATCTCGAAGTGCAGATCAGGGAAGATGATGGATTCATTACGTTCTACGCCTACGAAGAAGGGAATCCTGTGATAGAAAAAAGGATGATGTTCCTTATCAACAAATATGATCTCGTCAATGATCAGGATATTTTGAAAGAGTATCAGGAACAGCTTCGAAAGGAAATTCTTAATTTTTTCAAACAACATAAGATCTGAGCCAAAATCACGAAAAAACTTTTGACTCAGCATACGTTCACTATCTCCGCAGCGACCCATTCCGGCGTTGATGATCGGTTGAAACATATTGTAGAAATGCTCAAAAAAACTGATACGAACGAAGTCTATCATTTCGAGAATATCCAACACAAAGAAGTGAAAAAGAGACAAGATTCTATCAAAAATATCAGCGAAATCGAAAAACCATATTTGGTCGAACATGAGTATCTGACTGCTGCCGACGCGGAGTATGTCAATGTTCGGGAAATCTACAATGAAGAGATGGCAAAGCTCGTTCGGCAGATGCCACGAGGAAATGACGAGGCAGAAGCGCGATTTCGGAAACAAATGAGCGAAAAATGATTTCTCAACGAATTCGAAAATAGAGGTATCCAGAAAGGGGATGTCTTGAAGATGTTGAGCCCATACGAGTGATTAGAACCGAGATATATACAATACTAAAATATTGTCCTCCTTTCGTAAAGGAGGAGGACCACGGAGTGGGGGAGGATTTACGGACTATCGTACTTTTTGTCCATAAATCCCTCTGCCTTCGGCTTCTCCCTTTGCAAAGGGAGACAAAATATATTTAATTTTTTTTAGAGTCATGTTCGTTATCCTAAGCATCTCAGATTCAGATAAGCATCGGGAAAAAGTCGTTGAGGAGTATACCAAGCGTTTATGAAAATCTGTGAAGATAGAAAATATTACCCCCTCAAGAAAAGGCAATACCGAGCAAATGATCCAAGCCGATACGGAGAATATCATCGCCAAGCTGGGAAAATTCTCAGTATATAAAAAAGTATTATTATCCAAAGAAGGGAAACAATTGACAACAATGGAACTTCATAAACAATTTATACATAAAGATGTGGTTTTCATTGTTGGCGGCCCCTATGGATTGAACGAACCAGAATTATCCAAGCATATAGATAGTAAGATTTCATTCGGAGCGATCACTTTGCCACATGGCTTAGCGAAAGTGACTTTACTGGAGCAATTATACAGGATTTTCACGATAGAGCAGGGGAAGAGTTATCATTATTAATGACATGATACTATATGATTGATGGTAATGAAAAGTTAGGTAATCTTGTTGCTTGACTTTATTTTTTATTTGTATATATTAGCAAAAAAAACAGAAACCTAATTTAAAACACAATTATATGAAAAAAAAACCCATTTTTTGGTACGATCAACAAGAGTATATCGTACAGTATCTTAATACCTTAAACCGCTTCCATAAATTGCTCGAGGAAAGGAGAAAAGCGTACAGAATACTGAACAAGAATCTGAATGAATTCTATGTATTGAACGGAAAATTCTATTTGGACAAGTTCGGTCAGTGCTGGCGCGTCGTCGGCAAACATATGGAAAAGATCATCTTCCCGTTAGTGGCAACGAAATCAAAATTCTTGTCTTGTATAAATAATTACAATACCAGCAGGAATGTATTGACCACTGATGAAATCTTGGCGGATCTAGAAAAAGCGAAAGCTTCTGGACGGCCCTGGCCGATAACGTTTTCTTTAACTATCAGTGAGCCCCCTTTGCCATGGGTGGTATGCCCTGAATGCGGAAAAGGATGGAATATTCACAATGTGACCGATTACCTCAAAAAGGAATCAGTGCGCAAGGAGTTTCCCGCTGGAGAATTTGTGGGTAAGAAGCTCAAAGAAATGTGGTCAGCGTATGAAAAAAAGACTGATTTCGAATGTTATATTCCTCCTGACCACCGGGTATATAATCCCAAATACATCGACAACACGCCTCATCCGGAATATCCAATACTCAAGATCAATGGCGGCGGATTTATTCCTGATGATATGGGAAAAACCGACCCTGAGCATGTACTCGAAGATGGAGATGTAGTGGCATTCTGGACAAAAGAATGCTTTCATAAGCAATGCTTGCATACATATCTGGATTGAACAGAACAAGAAAAATTTACAAAAGTATTTGCTGATGCTGGATTCCAGAAAAATGAATTCACTCCCATCCCGAATGAATACGAGGGGTGCCAAGAACCTGATTGTACTAAATGTGCTTCATGGTTCATGGTGACCACCGAGGTCGGTGTCTTTAAAGTCGGTTGGCGCAAACGAGTGATTGCTATTACCTGGCCAGAAAAAAAAGAACTGCTCCAGGTATTCAAGAATCAGGATGTCACCAAAAGTACTTCCGGCATCCATGCTTGCGACTGGAATAAAGCAACCGAGTATCTCAAAAAAATCCGTGAACATCTGATAAGTGTTCCGGTGTAAGAAACAATATCTGTATGTTGATATCAGTCCGGTACCCCGGGCTGATTTTTTTATTTCGACCGAAGGGAGAAATCCTAGGAATAAAGCGTAGGCTTCTCTCTATTTTCGACGAATATAATGAGGAGAAATCCTAGGAATAAAGCATAGGTTTCTCGGCTGTCGCCTCGAAACGACATTCTTTTGCATTTCCTCTTAGAATCGCTATATTCCCTGATGAAAGAAAACTGAGAATTAGCGAGACAGATTAAAAGAGTTGATAGTTTATAGTTGAAAGTTGAAAGTTGATGGAATGTATGGCACATTACCATAGTTCATATTAAGACAAATACCATCATTATTCACTATTAATTATTCATTATTAATTATTCATTATTCATTATTAATTATTTTAATCTGTCTAATTACATGTATTTTCTTTCGACTTTTTACCCTCATTATTTTTTCGTATGGCAATCAAAAAAAAGGAGTTCACCCTCCACACGCAATCCTTCGATCGAGAAGGCAAAAAGCTCTCGTTCGAGACCGGAAAATTAGCAGTCCAAGCAGACTGTTCATTAGAAATCAAATTCCAGGACAACGCATTATTGTGTTCGACCGTCATGGAAAAAAATCCAAGATCAGATTCTGATTTCCTTCCGTTGATGATCGACTTCAGAGAAAGCTATTCAGCCGCAGGAAGACTTGGTGGAGCAGCGTACAGAAGAAGAGAAAGCAGACCTTCCGACCAAAACATTCTATACTGCAGACTTACAGATAGAGCACTCAGACCTATGTTCCCTAAGGGAATGATCAATGACGTCGTTATCACGATTACCCCATTGGCACTTGATCACACTATGGATTTAGGAGTTTCGACTATTATCGGATCATCTATGTCTATCATGGCAGCAGGTATCCCATTTGACGGGCCTGTAGGCGCAGCGATGATAGGATATATCGACGGGCAATTTGTCATCAATCCAACGAGAGAAGATTCAGAAAAAAGTCTTTTCTTATTATTAGTCGCAGGAAAGAAAGGATCTATCAATATGATCGAAGCAGAAGGAAATGAAGTTCCTAGGGATCTTTTGAAAGAAGCATTCGTAGTCGGTCAGAAAGCAATCGATGTATCATGTGATTTTCAGACAGAATTTCTCAAGACCGTCAATCCAACAATGAAGGAGATTACTTACAACAAACCTTCTGATGAATTGATCGCCTATGTCAAAAATATTATCACTCAAGATAAATTAGACGCATTGGCAGACAATACCAAAGTGCCATTCAATACGTTATCTGTACAATATGAAAAAGAAGTTTTGGAACTTTGCAAAGACAAGATCGATGATGCAGAGCAAACAGATTTCACAGAGACCAAGGTAAAAATGGCAGTTTTCAATGTTATCAAATATTTCTTGCGTCATCGCACATTAGAGACAGGAAAGAGGATCGACGACAGAGACAAAAAAGATATCAGACCTATCTACTGTGAAGTGGATACGTTACCAAGAGTACATGGAAGTGGATTGTTCCGGAGAGGAGATACACAAGTATTGAATACCGTTACCCTTTGAGGACCAAAAGAATATCTGATTCTCGACGACATGGAAAATGACGGTGTACATCAGAGATATATCCATCACTACAATTTTCCTCCATTCAGCGTCGGTGAAGCAAAAGGAACCAGAGGAACAGGAAGAAGAGAAATCGGACACGGAAGATTGGCAGAAAAAGCATTGGAGAAAGTTCTTCCTTCTATGGAAGAATTCCCATATACGATCAGAGCAGTTTCAGAATGTTTAGGTTCAGGTGGATCTACCTCTATGGGATCTGTTTGTAGTTCGACATTAGCTTTGATGGCAGCAGGAGTACCTATCAAAAAGCCAGTTGCAGGTATCGCTATGGGATTGATGACGGATCATGATGAAGAATGAAATATCACTAAGCATATTGTATTGAACGATTTGATGGCTACGGAAGATTTCACCGGAGATATGGATTTCAAAGTTGCAGGAACCAAAGACGGTATGACAGCTATACAGCTCGATACAAAATTGAAAGGATTAACGATGGATATCATTCATGAAACCATCGATAGAGCGTTCGAAGGATATGCAGAGATTATGGATGTAATGTTGCAGACGATAGCTGAACCAAGAAAGGAAGTCGGAGAATATGCACCAAAGATCAAGATCATCCACATCAAGCCAGAAAAGGTAAGAGAAGTTATCGGAAAGGGTGGAGAAGTGATCAACAAGATCATCGAAGAAAATGATCATATCAAGATTGATTTTGAAGATGATGGAACTTGCTATCTGACACATCCAAATGCAGAGATTATCGCGAAAGTCGAAGCTATCGTATTGGAAATCGCTTCTGATTTGGAAGTTGGACAGGAATTTGATGCTAAGATCAAGAGAATAGAGGATTATGGATTGTTTGTTGCATTGCCAAAGGGCAAGATGGGACTCTGCCATATTTCTAATCTCGGACAGAGATACGACCTTCCGCTTACCAATCATTTCAAACTCTTCCAGACCATCAGAGTCAAAATCAAGAGCATCGATAATGACGGTAAAGTAGCAGTAGTAAAAATTTAGTGAACAACGAATACATAATAATGAAAAACGAAAGCTTTGCTAAAATAAACTATGGTAGAATACAATAGTCTATATATACCAAATACCTACATTTTTCATTATTCATTTTTAATTTTTAATTGTTAATTTTTAAAAAAATGAAATTTCTCAAAAAAGTACTCAAGACTATTTTACGGTTAGTAGTGATTATCATTGTGTTGGCACTTATCAATCGGTGGTATCTCGGTGGGTTCAAAAAAGTAGAGGTAAAAGAACAAATGACGGGTCCATACACGATAGCGTATACAGAATTTGTAGGTGATTACAGTAAAGTATGACCATCAATGGACAAAGTGTATGTAGCATTATCATGAGCAGGAATCTTATCTGCGACAGGTGTTGGAATCTATTATGATGATCCAGCAGTGATATCTGGAGAAAATCTAAGGAGTGATGTAGGAGCTATCGTTGTCGGTAATGAGATAACTAAGGTCCCTCAAAGTAATGAGATCAAAATCAAGAATATTGGAGGAAAAATGAGCATGGTAGCCGAGTTTCCTATCAAAAGCGCGGCTTCATATATAGCAGGAGTGATGAAAGTCTACCCAGCGTTGAAAAAATATATGACAGAAAAGGGATATAGTAGTGAAGTTCCTGTTATGGAATTGTACGATATGGTAGCCCAAAAAATCTATTATGTCATAGAAATCACGAAGTAAATCATAATTTCACAAATTGTACAGGGAAAGACGCTCAAAAGGCGTCTTTTTTTAGTGTTTTTCGTGATTTGTGGGTATACTATTATAGCAAATAAGTTTTAACCGTATACTTTTGCCCATGGAAACAGATAATTATAATAATGAGCGTCCAACAAACAATCAGGGATATCATGAAGCTAATGATGAACTTTTGGATTCTTTGAAAAAATCACCGCATGAGCAAAAAGAGATTGCTCATTTAGCTGAAGTATTCAAAGAACTTTTGGGCACGGATTCTTTAGGTGATTATACTTGTTATACCAATGAAGCAAAACAATGTTCTGACGGATCTGATTTGTATACATTAATCAAATATGAAGGGAAATATCTGATTGTAAAAGTAGGAGCAGGTGAATTCAATACCAAGGTATTTACAACAGGAAATATCCAAGAACTTAAATGATTTTATCACAGTCCTATTCCGTTATTCGTAATAAATCAGGGTAGTTATCTCGGAGATAAAGAAGATAAATTTTTAAGAGCAGTGAAACCAAAAGAATATTTAGATAAATTTGCGGCCATTGTGAGTCCAAAATGAGGGGAAGCAACATATCGCACTCCTAGAGAAAGACATGAACAAAAAATCGATTTTAATCATATTCATATTAGAGAATATACTGATGCGTTAATCAAGGGAAGATTAGTATTGCTCCAAAAAATATTCCCCAACGGAGAGTTTGAAGACGCAGTCAAAATGATGAAAAAACTCAAAAAAATGGATTTTGAACAATTTTATAAACAGATACGAAAAGGAAGAAAATTTTTATCAGAAGAGATGCAAAAACTCATAGGATGTTTACGACGTATGTGAGTTGAACAAGCGGGATGTGCAGTAGGTGATAGAGATGCATATGCATCGATGTATGATCTGATACAGACGTTCGATACGCAAAAGCAAGTATTTACTAAATCACAATAGTTCATAAGAAGACATACCAACATTACGTCATTCCGGCGTTATGTGTTGGTGCCGGAACATTCTTAATTTTTAATTCTTAATTAAGTATCATGGCATTAGATTTTAATTCATTCAGAGTAGTGGATATCAAAAATCCAAGCAAGGAATGCGTCCAATTGTGTTTCAGCGACGGCAAGACAAACGACCTCAAAAGTACATGTCTCATAATTTTCGAACAACAGGTGAAATACATCATCACCGAAGAATATGAAACACACAAAAAAGTAAAAGTATATATTATCGATGATGACGATCCGATTATAGTGGATTTTTATCCAGAAGAATATCATCTCTATGAGACGTTCTTTATGGCACTACACAACAAGACTATTTAAAACAATGAAGAATGAGCAATGAATGATGAATGATGAATGATGAATGATGAATGATGAACAATGAATGATGAATGATGAATGATGAATGATGAATGATGAATGATGAATGATGAATGATGAA
>CAZLLU010000002.1:69294-75773 GCA_964560855.1 uncultured Candidatus Peribacteria bacterium
GATGAATGATGAATGATGAATGATGAATGATGAATGATGAATGATGAATGATGAAGGAATTACTAAAATGGAATATTGTAAATTATAATAGTTTATAATAAGACAAATACCAACATTATTCATTATTAATTTTTAATTATTAATTGAGTTAGCATGATGAATCTTACTCCTATCAAAACCGTAGCTGACGATATCAAAAGCATCACTATCCAAGGTGCGACCAATATCGCCAAAGCTGGTGTCGATATCCTCGGCAAAGAGATCAAAAGACAAAAATTCAAAGATCTCAAAGAACTCGATACATTCCTCAAACAGGCGCTCGTGTTGCTCAAGACGGCGAGGGCTACCGAGCCTATGCTTTTCAATGGACTGAGGGATTGTTTTTTTGAATACAAGGAATTGATGAAAACCAAAAGCGATCTCAAATCTATTCAAGAAAAATTATTCAAAGTCTGCAAAGCATACGTCCAAGATATTGAGACTGAAGAAGCATTGAGACCATTGATTGGAGCGAAATTGATCAAGAAGCGCATGAATATCATGACGCATTGTCATAGCGGATCAGTGATAAAGATTCTTGTACAAGCACACAACAAAGACAAAAAAAATATTTACGTCTACAATACCGAGACGAGACCTTTGTATCAGGGAAGAAAAACCTCGCTGGATTTGCTCAAAGCGAAAGTACCGAACACGATGATCGTGGACGGAGCGGCACCATTTTTTGTAGATAATCTGTATGCTTCAGATGTGGATATCGATATGGTGATCATCGGATCAGATTCTATTTCTCTTGAAGGAGATGTCTTCAATAAAATTGGAAGTTTTGCTATTGCCTTGTCTGCACGACATTCTGGTGTACCGGTATATATAGCAGGATCATTGCTCAAAGTAGATACAGAAAATTCTATAAAAATAGAACAAAGATCTGGCAAAGAACTTCGACCGGATGCTCCGAAATGATTGGAGATCGTGAACTACGCATTCGATATCGTTCCAGCAAAATTCATTACCGGCATCATCACTGAATATGGTGTCATCAAGCCAAAAGATATCAAGAAAGAAGTGAAGAAACACTATCCATGGATGATAAAATAAAACTTCTAAAATTTGCTAGAAAATCAAAAATCAATATACTTAAGACAACCTTTATTTTGTTCGTATGACAATGTCTGCAAAAAAGGAATGATTTATTAGACAAGCTATCCATGAAATCTCTCTTCGTGTAGAGATGCAAAAAGAAAAGAAACAGAAGATCCAAAAATTTTGGGATATGTTTGATACGCTTGATATGCTATCCAAACATAAGCTGGAATATAAAATAGATAATTGGTTCGATCTGAATAATGGTAACATCTTGTACGATAAAGCTGAAGACAAAAGAGCCATAGAAAAGATGTCAAAAATACTTCTTGAGTTACCTGAAAAATCGACATTGCATATATATAAGCTTGTCAAAGAAAAAATCAGAAGTCAGGAACAATTGATGGAAAATTTACTCGCTGATAGGCAGATACCAGACGCCAAAGCTAGTGAGAAACCACATAAACCAGAACATCATCACAAATGATAGATTACGAAACTTCGTTTCCTACTAAATCACTTTCGCTCTTTACCTTATAAACATAAACAAAAAAATGGACATCAAAGATCTTTTATCAACACTCAACAATCATCAACTGGCATATGTAAACTTGGATCTTCCTGATCCGAAAAACGGCGAATATATGCTTTGATGCTTTCATCTTGTTCCTGGAAAAAATCTCAATATCCTCCAGGCAGCATGCGAAGTATCTGCAGAATCATCTACAGGAACCAATTTTCTTGTACAAACAGAAACACCATTCGCTCGTGAAATGAATTCACTCGTCTACCAAGTAGATATGGAAAAAAGCTTAGTCTGGATAGCATATCCGCGAAGACTATTTGATCGTGGCGGTAATGTACAAAATATCCTGACCTATATCGCAGGAAACGTCTTCGGTATGAAAGAAGTCCAAGCATTGAAACTCTTGGATGTACGATTTCCGCCAGCAATGCTCGAACAATATGATGGACCAAGTTATACCTTGGACGATATGAGAAAATATTTGAACGTCTACGATAGACCTATTTTGGGAACTATCGTGAAACCAAAGATGGGACTTACTTCAGCAGAATATGCTGAAGTAGCGTATGATTTCCGGGTAGGAGGTGGTGATTTCGTAAAGAACGATGAACCACAAGCTGATCAGGATTTCTGTCCGTATGACAAGATGGTAAAACATGTAGCGGAAGCGATGGTCAAAGCAGTCAAAGAGACAGGACAAAAAAAAGTTCACTCTTTCAATGTTTCAGCTGCAGATTACGATACTATGATCGAGAGATGTGAAATGATCGTAAATTCCGGTATGGAACCAGGATCTTACGCTTTCCTTATCGACGGAACGACTGCAGGATGGATGGCAGTACAGACTTTGAGAAGAAAATATCCTAACGTTTTTATCCATTTCCATAGAGCTGGACATGGTGCATTCACAAGACCAGAAAATCCAATCGGATATAGCGTATTAGTACTTTCCAAATTCGCTAGATTAGCAGGAGCATCAGGTATCCATACGGGTACGGCATGAGTCGGTAAAATGGCAGGAACGCCGACAGAGGATATCACTGCAGCGAATAATATCTACAAATATCATGCACAAGGACATATTTTCGAACAATCTCGAGGATTGATCCCAGAAAAAGATGAAGATTTGATCCAAAAGATTCAGACTGACACTCATCATGCATTGACTACGGAAAACGATTCGCGGAGAACGATGAAGAAATGCTGCCCGATCATTTCCGGAGGACTCAATCCTACATTGCTCAAACCATTCATCGATCTGATGGGAAATAACGACTTTATTACGACGATGGGGGCAGGATGTAATGCACATCCAGGAGGAACCAAAAAAGGCGCTATGGCTTTGGTACAGTCATGTGAGGCATTCAAAAAAGGAATAGATATCCATGAATATGCCAAAGATCACGAAGAATTGGCTCAGGCAATTGAGTTTTTTGAAAAGAAAAAGAAATAAAAAAATCCTATAGAAAGACCAGATCCTTAATACATCTCTTTATATTCTATTCTATTATCTATGAAAAAAACAAAAAAACATGACAAGGATATGTTTACCGCAAGAACAAGGATTATCGATATTCATGAAGGCGAGGATTTAGTTGTTCTTATTAATGAACAAGACGCTTGGGATCATGGCATCACTAGTATGGATAAAGTAGTGTTGATTTATGATGATAAAGAATTTGTCTTTGATGTAAATTTGACTTCCAAAATTGTACAACGCTGAGAGATAGGTGTTTTTAGAGATATTCAAGAAAAATATGAAATTAAGCCAGGACAACTTGTAACTGTCGCGTATACCAAAAATAGTCCCGAATCATTGGATGCGCTCAAAAAAGGATTAACAGGGAAAAGGCTAAATCCAAAAGAGATACATGCAATTATGAAAGATATTTCAAACAATAGATTTACTGATATACTGACAACGTACTTTTCTGCGATAGGATTTTTCTACCCATCTATGGATGAAGATCTTTATCAGATGGCAAAGGCGATGGCAGAGACAGGAGAAATGCTTCATTTCCCTTGAATAGTTGCAGATAAACATTGTATGGGAGGAGTGCCAGGAAATGAAACGACTATGATTATAATCCCATTACTTACCTCATTGGGTATCAAGATGCCAAAAACATTTTCCAAAGCAATTACAACACCAGCAGCTACAGGAGAATGTGTAAGCGTACTTATGGATATTTCTTTCAATAAAAAAGAGATAGAGAATTTAGTAAAGAAAAATAATTGTTGCTTAGTTTGGGGTGGAGGATTGGATTTAGCTCCAGCGGATGAAAAACTGATCAAAGTTGCTTATCCATTGTCTATGCAATCTTATTCTAGGACTATTGTTAGTATTATGGCAAAAAAATTCGCTATGGGAATTAATCATTCTTTGATAGATATTCCTGTAGGTCCTACAGCTAAGGTACCTGATATGAAAATAGCTAAATGGTTAAAGAAAAAATATGAATATGTAGGAAAGAGATTAGGAATGAAAATGCATGTAGAACTTACTGATGCGTTACAGCCTATTGGTGCAGGTATCGGAGCAGTAATGCAAGTAAGAGAAGTGTTGAGAGTATTACAGCAACACCCTGCTAGACCTATGGATTTAGAGAAAAAAGCAATTCATTTATGTGTAAAAATAATCGAATTAGTCGGCATGGCAAAAGGTAAGGAAGCAGAAAAATTAGCATACGGACAATTGATTTCATGACAAGTGCGAAAAATGATGCAAAAAATCATTAAAGCGCAAAATGGAAATCCAAACGTGCAATCTGAAGGACTAGAATTGGCAAAAATACAACATGATATGTACGCAGAGAAGAGTGGAAAAATAAAAAATATTGATATGAAAGTCGTAAACCTTACAGCAAGGACATTAGGGTCTCCATTGGATCTTCAGGCAGGATTGTATCTTCACAAAAAACTCGGCGATACTGTCAAAAAAGGTGAAGTACTCTATACAATGTATGCAAATGATGAAAGTAAAATTAGATTAGCGAAAGAATTGTTGGATGATAAAAAAATGTATGAGATTAAATAAATTTGAAAATTTAAAACGTAATCACTTCAAAAGGTTTAAAAATTGTAAATTTAAAATTGTAAATTCAAAATTAGTTTTTATTTGGTAATATGGTTTATGACGGGTATTGTGATGACATTAGGCCCAGCAACCAATAGTGAATCTCAGCTGATCAAGTGCTATGAAAACGGTGTCAGGATCCTGAGATTCAATTTTCCTCATTATACCCAAGAAACGGTTGCGAGAGATCTCAAGACAATCCGTCAGGCAGAAAAAAAGCTTGGAGGAAAATTTGAATTGCTTATCGATACCGCTTGACCTCAAGTCAGGACATGAGTACTTGAAAAATCTATACAATATAACGTAGGAGAAAAATTTAGAATCGTAGCCAAGGAAAATAAAAGAGGAGATCGCGATTTGCTCTGTGATTATCCTCCATTGATCAAGGATGCTAAGATAGGAACGATTATCAGGATCGATTCTGGTCTGTTCGATGTGAAAGTAGTCGAAAAATGATCAGAAAGTCTTGTGGTAGAAGCATTGACTTCATTTACCGTATGATCGAGAAGACATATCAATACACCAGGAGTACGTTACAAATTACCGACATTGGGAAAATCAGATGTATCAAATATCGCGTTTGCAGTCAAACATGGGTTCTCTCATATAGCCGTAAGTTTTACAAGAACAGCAAAGGATATCCAGACTTTGAGAACATTTCTCAAAAAAAACAAAGGAGATCAGATCAAAATCATCGCAAAGATTGAAAATCAAGAAGGTATCGACAATATCGAATCGATTATCGACGCGAGTGATATGATTATGGTAGCGAGAGGAGATCTCTGAGCTGAATTGCCAGTAGAAACGATACCAGTCCATCAGATGGAGATTATCAAAAGATGCAAGATCAAAAATACTCCCGTGATCGTAGCGACTCAGATGTTGGAATCCATGATTTCCAATCCGGTGCCTACGAGAGCTGAAGTGAGCGATATTTTTTACGCAGTTCGTGAAGGAGCTGACTATGTGATGCTATCATGAGAGACGGCAGTAGGGGAGTATCCTTTGGAATGTATCCAAGTGATGAATAAAGTGATCAAGGAAGCGCAGAAATACAAATAAATATTTTATTTACGGAATGTCTTTATGAAAAAGAAAACCATAGAAAACACAAATACACCTCATAAAGAGCAATGAAATAATGTTATTTTGTATAAACATAATTTATTCAATACCTTAGAAGCTTTGGATAGGCAGAAGATTACGGAATATGCGGTGAGCCAAGTGATAAATCATAAGGTTCCATTGTTAACATTCGGAAAGCAGGGAGAGATATATAAAGTGATGGTTCCTTCAAAAAAATGAGAAAAGTTTCTTTTGGTAGCAAAGAAGAAAAAGGATAATGATGATGAAAAATATGATATGAGAAAAGAATTCCGTTTGCAGTATGAGGCATTCTCGTCGATAAAGTATGACTATGTCAAAATCCCAGAATTATTTTGATATCAGGAGATGCCTAACGGAGAGCAATTTATGGTTATGGAATTTGCGCCATGACAGACATTGTATGCTTTATTGCTTAATAAAGTTACTCAAAAAAATAAGCCTCAATGGCCGGCTGCAGAAAATGACAGAGAGGCTGATACTAATATCGTAAGGATCTTTTGAGTGGAAAAGGCAAAATATATGTTGAATAAAATAGAGACTACTCCATATATCTATAAGGATATTCCATGAATGAAGGTTTTTTCTAAGGAACAAGCAGTGCATTACAAAAAACAGTTAAAGGTGTTTATAGATGAAATGCATAAAAAAGGAATCTATCATAGAGACTTATGAGGAAGTCTAAGAAAT
>CAZLLU010000003.1:0-61799 GCA_964560855.1 uncultured Candidatus Peribacteria bacterium
ATGGCAAGATCACTAAAAAAATGATTCTATGTGAACGAGAAAATACTCATCAAGGTCAAAAAAATGAACGAAGCAGGAGATAAGAAAGTCATTAAAGTCCGGGATAGGGCCTGCCATATCGTCCCTGATATGATCTGACTCACCTTCGCCGTCCACAATGGAAAGCAATTTGTCAGCGTCTATGTTACTGAGGATATGATCGGACATAGGTTAGGTGAATTTGTACCAACAAGAACTTTCAAGGGACACCCATTTTAAACTAATCTAGAATTTAAAATTTAAAATTTATAATTTAAAATTTGAAAAAAATGGTTACTACTACCAAGAATACAGCAGATAATAGCCTAACAGCTACGCTCAAATATGCTCTTGTCTCTGATAAGAAGATGGCATTGATAGCGCAGATGGTTAAAGGGAAAAAAGTGGAAGATGCGTTAGCGCTTCTTAATGTTTTGCCTAAGAAAGCAGCTAAATACCTTCATAAGGTTATCAAGTCAGCATATTCCAATGCTACAAAAAACGCTAGCTATGATGCAAATAAATTATATGTACACAAGATAGAGATTGGTAGAGGTCCAAAGATCCAGAGAATTAGATTTTCTTCGAGATCAAGAATTAGTCATTTTGTTAAATATAGATCATTTGTAAAAGTCTTTTTGCATGTTAAATAATCGGAATTCTATTATATAAGGTAAGATAAAAGCATTTTAATTGTTAAGCAACATTACTTATGGCATCAAAATCCCATCCAATAGGAATGAGAGTAGGTATCATGAAATCACGGCCTGCAGAGCGATTCGCTAAAACTAAAAGAACTGGCGCAGATTTTTTCGTCGAGGATATTAAGATGAGAAGATTTGTCGATACATTCTTCCCTAGAGCCGGTATCTCAAAAGTCGTGATCAGAAAGACTGTTAAAGAAGGCGAGATCATCATTTTCTCTTCCAAAGTATGAGTATTGATGGGAAAGCAGGGTGCTAAAATCAAGGAATTCGAAGATGCACTCAAAAAGAAATTCGGCAAGGATATGAAAGCGATCATCAAGGAAGTTAAAGTCCCTGAATTGTCTGCAAAGATCATGGCAGAGTTCATAGCTTCACAGCTCGAAGCCAGGATGCCATATAGAAAGGTCGCAAAGAACGTTCTCCAGAAAGTTATGGAGAAGGGTGCTTCCGGTATCAAGATTCAGGTAGGAGGAAGATTATGATGAGTAGATATTTCTAGGACTGAAAAGTTTATCGAAGGAAGAGTATCTCTCCAGACATTTAGATCAGATATCGATTTCCATTATCTTCAAGCAAGGACAAAATATGGAATGCTCGGCGTAAAAGTATGGATCGAAAAAGGAATCCTTTACAACAAGAACCAAGCAACCACCAATAAGAAGATCAACTTATAATCATACTATCATTTTATCTATTTTGATTGATATATCATGTTGTTGACGCCAAAAAGACGGAAATATAGAAAACCTCTCGTAAGGCAGCTTAGAGGAAAGAGCTATAGAGGATCTACGGTCGCTTTCGGTCAGTATGGACTTAAGGCTTTGACCAGTTCTTATATTACCAATAAGGAGATAGAAGCAGCAAGAAAGGTTATTGTAAGAGCTATCAAAAAAACCGGAAAGATGTGGATCAGAATCTTCCCTGATGTTCCTTTCACCAAGAAGGGACTTGAAATGCCGATGGGTACTGGAAAGGGAGATGTAGATATCTACACTGCTGCTGTAAGAAAATGAAGAGTAATGTTCGAACTCATGGGAATCCCTAGGGAGGCTGCTAAGGAAGCATTAATCAAGGCGTCCAAGAAACTCTCCGTAAAAGCGAGATTTGTAGAAAAGTGAGAGGTAAAATAAACTTAGCTTGAGGCTTAAAGCTTAAAGCTTAAAGCTCGGATTTATTATTTAAATATATTATCAATGAAAGGTACCAAAGCGTTTATGAAAGATCTGCATGATAAAAGCCCTAAGGAACTTGTTCTTATGAGAAGAGATCTCAATAAGGAGCTCTATTCCTACAAGATGAAGAATGCGATCAAGGGACTCAAGGAAACTCATAAAATATGAGATGTTAGGGTCAAGATTGCAAGAATAAATACCGTTTTAACCCATAAAGCTAAAGAACAACATGGTGGTAATAGGAAATAAGAGTATCAAAGAGCTTCTCTGAGAAGTTGTCGGCGATAAGACGGACAAGACTCGCACTATTTTGGTGAAGACCGTCAAGGTACATCCTCTCTACAAAAAGAGATTCATCGTCAGAAAAAAATATTATGCACATGATGAAGGTAATATTTCCAAGATAGGAGATGTTGTCAGAATCAGAGAATGTAAACCTGTGAGCAAACTCAAAAAACGGAAACTCATGGAAGTCGTAAAGGCATAATTTTACTTCATTATTCATTATTCCCATGTTAAAGAACGAAACAGAGGTGATCATAGCAGATAATACGTGAGCTAAAAGAGGACAGATATTCAGGATCCTAAAAGGAAACGCTAAGACAGCGACTATAGGAGACAGAGTCATGATCGCTATCAAGGAGGCGTTGCCTACTAGCGCTATCAAGAAAGGAACTATTTCCCAAGCATTAGTAGTCAGAATTGCCAAGGAAATTCCTAGAAAAGATGGTACCTATGTCAGATTTGGCGATAATGCTGTCATCCTTATGACCAAGGACGCTAAATGAGAAATTAAGCCAATCGGAAAGAGGGTTTTCGGACCTGTTGCGAGAGAGCTTAGACAGCTCGGATACAAGGCGATAACCAATATGGCTGAAGAAGTTGTATAATCCGATTGTATCATACAAACTACAAACACATTATGATTTATTCTTATCTGTAATTACTATGAAAAAATTAAGAGCTTGAGATCCTGTCATCATGATCGCCGGCAAATATAAAGGCAAAGTTTCCTCTATCCAGAAATTCGTGGATGACGATCATTGTATCGTAAAGGGAATCAATGAAATGAAAAGGGCTATGAAAGGAAAGGGATTCATCAAAAAAATCCATCCTGTCCATATCTCCAATGTCATGTATTATGTAGATGATAAGAAGAAGGCTACGAGAGTAAAAGTCGTAACTGACAATAAAGGAAAAAAGACCAGAGAGTCAGCAAAACTCAAGGTAGCTATCAAATAGACATTTTTAATTATCTTTATCTTTGACTTCATGAATACATTAGAAGCGTTCAATAAAAACACCCTAAAGGATCTTCAGAAGCAGCTTGGAACGAAGAATATCAATGCTGTCCCTAAGATTGATAAGATTATCGTAGCAGTGGGAATCGGTTCTTTGGCTACGAGAAAATCCCTCAAGGATTTCGACGAATTCGAAAAGAATATCCAAACAATCACCGGACAAAAAGCTCGTGTCTTCAAATCCAAGAAGGCTATCTCAAATTTCAAATTGAGAGAGGGACTTCCTGTAATGCTTCAGACGACATTGAGAAAACAGAGAGCATACGATTTTCTCGATAGATTCGTGAAGTTAGTAATGCCTAGAATTAGGGATTTTAGCGGTTTTAGCGAAAAGAATTTCGATACACAAGGAAATTTTTCTATCTGACTTCCTAATTACAATATCTTCCCTGAACTTTCTTTGGATGATATCGTAACTCCTATGGGACTCCAGATCACGATCGTTACTACTACAAAAGATAATGCTCATGCAAAAGCATTGCTTCAAGCATTATGATTCATCTTTAAATAACATCAAGATAAAATCATTACGATATTTATTTATTCATTACATTAGCCCAATGGCAAGAACTTCCCTTAAAGCAAAACAATCAAAAATGTACGAAAAGAGATTCACTGAGTGAAAAGCTCTTAAGCAACCTACCAAATACTACAATAGATGTAGGGTCTGTGGTAGATCCCATGCATACATCAGGGATTTTGGTATTTGCAGAGTGTGCTTGAGAACATTCGCTAGAGAAGGTGTCATTATGGGACTTAGAAAGTCTAGCTGGTAATCACTGGAATCATTCTTCACTATATCTATTTATCATTAATCATATCTGTACACATGACCTATGTTAACGCTCCTATCCATGATCTGCTCATCAGGATCAAAAATGCATATATGGCAAGGAAGACTTCAGTAGAAGACGTGACTTTTTCCAACTTCAAGGTAAAAATCTTGGAACTTCTCAAGCAATATGGATTCATCAAGGAATTCGAAATCAAGGAAATAGAAAAGAAAAAATACATCACTATCTCCCTCAAGAAAGTAGTTAATCCAGTGAACGATGTTCCTAATATTAAATTTTTCTCCAAGCCATCAAGGCCTCGGTATGTTAGCTACAAAAACATCACTACTGTTGCAGGAGGAAAGGGTATCGGTATCATCTCTACCAACGAATGACTTATGCCTGCACATATTGCAAAGCAGAAAAAACTTTGAGGAGAACTTATAGCTGAAATCTATTAATATTTATTCACTAATATCATTATGTTATGTCAAAGATCGGAAAGAAAGCCATCCAGATACCTGCAGGAGTAGAACTCCAGATCGACGGATCTACCGTAACGGTCAAGGGTCCTAAGGGACAACTTACCCATACGTTTGCAAAAGGTGTTATCGTCAAGGTAGAAAATAATGAGGCGATCACTGCAGTGGAAAATGAAGAACAACGAAATCTTCGGGGACTCTCCAGGACGCTGCTCAACAATATGGTTGAATGAGTGACCAAAGGATACGAAAAAAAACTTTTGATTACTTGAGTGGGATATGCAGTTAAACAAGAAGGTAAGAAATTTATCTTCTCACTTGGATTCTCTCATAAGATCAATTTCGATATTCCTCAAAATATTGAAACCAAAGTCGAACAGGATGCAAAAGGTAACTATGTCATCACCTTGAACGGTATCGACAAACAATTCCTTGGTGAATATACTGCCAAAATAAAGGCACTCAGAAAACCTGAACCTTACAAAGGAAAGGGTATTAGATACTTTGATGAATATATCAAGCTTAAACCAGGTAAAGCAGCTAAAAAATAGTCGACAATAGATAGTCGATAAAAAAATATTTATTATTTATACTTCATATCATGTTGAAAATCACTAAGCGTATCAAGGAGGCGACCAGGAAATTTGTTGCGAGAAAAAAGAGAATTAATGCGAAAATCAAGGCGAACAATCCTGAGTATAGGATCGTTATCGATAAATCAAATATGTTCATCAAGGCACAAGTCTTGGGGCTCAGTGGAAAGGTTATCTGCCATATCAACGACAAGGATGTTAAGGGAGAAAACAAGACTGAGAGATCTCACAATGCCGGTGAAGCATTAGCTGCATTGATGAAAAAACAAGGTATAGAGAAGGCAGCTTTCGACAGAAATGGTCAACTCTACCATGGAAGAGTCAAGGCGTTGGCTGAGTGAATTAGAGCATGAGGTATCGCTATATAATTTTTTTATTCTATTAATCATTATCGTTCATGAGACCTTGAAACAAAGATAAGGTAAAAAAGGAATTCGATGAGCTTATGCTTGAGGTAAGAAGAGTTACTAGAGTCACTACGTGATGAAGAAAACTTTCTTTCAGAGCAACTGTTCTCGTTGGAAACAAGAAAGGTAAGGTATGAATAGGTGTTGCCAAAGGACCTGATGTCAGCGCTGCTGTACAAAAGGCTTCTCGCGAGGCATACAAGAACATGTTTATCGTACCTATTACCGGAAATCAGACTGTTCCTTACCCTACAACTACCAAGTACAAGGCATGTATGATTAAGCTTCTTCCTGCTACTGCCGGTACAGGTTTGAAAGCGTGATCTTCTGTAAGAGCCGTTTTGGAGCTCGCAGGATTCGAGAATGTGCTTTCCAAAATCATGTGATCCAACAATAAGTTGAATAATGCTTTGGCTACTATCAGAGCTCTTTCTGTGTACAAACATGCTGATCATTTCAATAAGCGTGTTGTAGAAAAAGCAAAACTTGTCTCTACTGAAGATGAATCTGAAGCAAAAAAAGAGACAGCTTCCGTTGTCAAGGAAATCAAAGACAAGGAAATCGGTATTGTCCCTGAAGTTATTATCGAAAAGAAACCATCTGTCGATAGCAAGAAACCTATCAAAAAAACAACAAAGAAATAATTTTTATACCACTTATCATAGATTACGATGAAAATCCATCAACTCCAAAGAAGTAAAGGTCTCAAGAATAAACAAGTCAGGAGAGGAAGAGGAAACGCTACAGGAACAGGAAATTATTCTGGAAGAGGACTTAAAGGTCAAAAAGCCAGAAGTGGACATTCCATGAAGCAGTTCTTCGAATGAGGACAAACGTCTATTGTCCAGAGATTGCCTAAGGCTAGAGGTTTCACTAGATACTACAAACTCGTGAAACATGTAACTATCATCAATTTGAGTACGCTCGATGCTGATGAAAGGATTTCCGATACTATGGAGATCACTAAGGCGCTATTAAAGGATCTAGGATATATCAACGCTGTTACTGATTTCGTCAAGATACTCGGTCATGGTGATTATGCAAAACATCTCACTTTCAAAGATGTTGACGCATTCTCTGCTTCAGCTAAAGTGAAGATGGAAAAACCTGGAACAGTTCATGCTGTAGCTAAAAAAGCTCCAGCAAAAATTGCTAAGCCAGTAAAGGAGAAAAAACCAGCTACCAAAAAAGCTCCTGTTGCTAAGCCAACTAAGAAGGCAGAGCCTGTACAGTTGATCGAAACCAAGGTCACTGAAGCTCCAGTTGAAAAAAAGCCAGCTGCTAAGAAGCCAGTTGAAAAAAAGCCAGCTACAAAAAAGCCAGTTGCTAAGAAACCAGCTGCTAAGAAAACCAAATAGTCTTTTATGTTTTTTATCCCTTTTTGATGGAAAAATTCTTCAAGAGACTCCAAGAGATATGAGAGAATCCTACTATAAAGAAGAAAATCATATTTACGTTGGTGATGCTTGCATTATATAGGCTTTTGGTGTTCATACCTGTCCCTTTCGTAGATATCACTGCGCTTATGTCCAAAACCATCAATACCGGAGATTCCGGATTGGGATATTTCCTTATGCTTTTGTGAGGATCATTGGATCAGTTCGCTATTATCGCAGTCGGACTTGCTCCATTCATCAATGCATCCATTATCATGCAATTGCTTGGTTCAGTTGTTCCTAGACTTGAGGAACTTACCGAACAAGGAGAAGTAGGACAACAAAAGATCCAACAATATACTAGATATCTTTCTGTACCGTTAGCATTCTTGCAATCTATCGGAATGGTGTTCTTTATCAATTATCTCCTTGGAGGTAATGTCATCCCTACAGATGCAGGAACACTTATTCTATCAGCATTTGTTATGACTGTAGGATCAGTATTGTTGATGTGGATAGGAGAGTTGATTACAGAAAAATGAATATCTAATTGAGTTTCTTTGCTTATCTTCGCGTCTATCGTTGCAGGAATCACTCAAAAGATATATGGAAGTTTTGCTTCTACCGATAGCATTATGTGAGTATTCATTTTTATGCTCGTCATTGTGCTCGGATTGGTATTGCTTTCTATCTTTATCCTCAAATCTCGCAAGGAGATCCCTGTGATCTATGCAAGGAGAGGAAGAGTAGAAGAGTCATCATCATTGCCAATACCACTTAATCCTGTAGGTATGGTACCTATCATCTTCGCTATTGCATTCGTATCATTTCCATATTTGATATCTAAACTTGTTATTCAATTCCAGCCTATGAATACCAAACTAGTCGCTATTGCAAACTGGATAGAGGCTAATCTCAATATCTATACGCAACAACCTGGAATACCTGCTATTGTCTTGTATTTTGCGTTGATTATTGCATTTACGTTCTTCTATACATTGATTGTCTTCTCACCAGAAAGGATAGCAGACAATATTCAGAAGAGATGAGGTTTCGTACCAGGAATCAGACCAGGAAAAGAGACTGCAAAATATATCAATGGTATCTTGATGCATCTCTGTCTTCGATGAGGTGCTGGATTGGCGTTTATCGGTATTTACAGCTATATCCTCAACTATATTCCATTCATCCAAAACCTTGTACAGACATTATGATCGCTTCCTGTAGTTGTTACCGGTTCATGAGTGATTATCATCGTATGAGTAGTGCAAGATATTATGAATAAGGTCAAGACAGATATGTTGATGCAGAGATATGATAAGATTGATCTCGGTACAGCAACCAATAATATCAATAAATTATAGGAACTTAGTTAGTACATAGAAAAGACTGGGCTGAAAAGCTCAGTTTTTTTGTTTTTTATATACACTCGGGTGGAATTTCTCGCCCGGGCACTAACTGAAGAACTAATGAAAAAGGCCGCAAGTTACTCGCGGCTTCTTTTATTAAAATCTTTTTACATCACTATTGCCACTCATCATTTGTAACTCTATTCTGGCGTTTTTTGCGATGTTTACATTACTAGCACCTGAAGCATTTAAGATGTTTATGAATTCACATTGATTTATTGTAACATTACTAGTACCCGAAACATTTAAGATGTTTATGGCTTTACATTCCTTTATTATGATATCATTATCACCCAAAATGTTCATAATGTCGATGTCGTTGACTTTTGTTATTACTACATCATTTTCTCCTGAACACTTCAGTTGGAGTGTGTTGAGTGAGGCGGTAATGTTTACATCACTCATTACGTCTATAACTAGGTTAACTCCTGCAGGGATAATAATCTTTAGTCTTGGTGTAGTATTATTGCATGAGGTCTTGGTTTTTACACCATTGTTTGTTTGAGAAAATTTAGTGTTTCTCACATTTGATGAGTTGTGGATGGTAACTGTGTTGTTTCCATTTGTGACTTCTGTAGAATTATCTACTGATTTTTCCCCTTTGAGTACATAATCACTCCCTGTTTTGGTCACTGTTATCTGACACTTTTGGAGTGTGTCTGGGAAATCAAAGTTAGTCCCCTCAATAATTTCTAAACCATATGGGACGTTGTTTATGGTTAGCGTTTGTGCTTTTATGTTTGTTATTAAGAAAAGCACCACTATTAAGATAGTTATTGCTTTTTTCATTTTTTTATGTTTTTATTATTTTTTATTCTATATTTATTTTCTACTATAAGTCAACTACTTCTTGTTCTTTTATTTTTTGTCAAACTGTATTGAACGATTTTTGCCTCATTTTTCGTCATTTTAGCATATTATGACTATAATTGGACTGATTTATCTTTTGTATATGTTCTATGAAATCCGGATATAAACATACTAACACTCTGATCGTCTGAACTATGTTGCTTGTTTTCCGGCTCGTGATACTCTTTTTGGATGGTACATTTTCCGATCATCGTCCATCTCCTGTCCAAGAGACTTCAATGTCTGCGTCTGTTATTTTACCTTCCTCAGATCAAGAGATTACTCACACTATTGCACCGGTAGAAGAGGTGAACGAGATGGTCACACAAACCGTCCATCAGGAATTGGGCAACTCTGAAATCTTTCAGGATCTTCATGTTTTGGAATATCTGTATACCAAGAATAAGAATCTTGAATTGCTTCAACCATTGGTAGAAAAATTCCTCCAATATTATCAATTTGATAAAGCCAATCAGTACCTGACGCTTTTGGTAGCAGAGGAGGGTGACTATTCTAAACTGAAGATTGATCCGCATCAGGTTATTTACACGCGTTTCCATGATTCTAGTATCAGTCTCGACTT
Source organism: uncultured Candidatus Peribacteria bacterium (assembly GCA_964560855.1). Lineage (GTDB taxonomy): Bacteria > Patescibacteriota > Gracilibacteria > Absconditabacterales > Absconditicoccaceae > CAJBLF01. The sequence continues at coordinate 9,671 of CAZLLU010000003.1, forward strand.
GCCTAACGCGCTCGAAGAAACGTTCATTTTAGTTAAAGATTATAGAACACACAATCTTATCACTGCTGATGATGAAATGTTCTACAAGGGACTCAAATCTTTGCGAGGGTATGATTATGAAACTGCCACTGCCGCTTTCGGAAAAGTGACAGATGCTCGCTATAAGGATTTCGTTGCTTCCTACGAATCCGCTTTAGCCAATTATGTCAAAATCAAAAATCCTCCTGCATATTACAGAGATGCTTTGGTCTCTTTGTCATTACTCAAAAACTGATATTTCTCTTTTGCTAAAAGGCTCGCGCTTCATGCGTTGAAACAAAACAAAGAATATATCCTACCATACCAAGTTCTCGCTTATACCAATTTCCTCATGCACAATCGGGAGGCATCCAAAGATTATTTCCTCAAGCTTGCTGATTTTGATACCGCAAATGAGTTGCTCTACAAATTCCTCATAGGTGTCTGCTATTACCGATATGGAGATTATGAACAATCCATCATGTATCTCAATCAAGTGACAGATCCTGGTCTGAAGATTGACGTGTATAGATATATGCTCTTAGGGTATATTCAAATCGGTGACGGTGATAATATGCTTCGTATGCGGCAAAACCTTCTTGGAGAAATCGACCTCCAACCTTCTGATTTCGCATTATTCTTCGATCAGATGTTCGCTATCCCATTCCGTACTGCACAGCCGTTTACGCTGTATTCTGAAAATCCGCAAATAGTTGATCTCTATCTGGGAAAGTGTTCCACTCTTTTCACTGGTAGTCAAGCTGATGTATGTAGCTATGGCCAGGTAGGATTGCAATTAGCAAAACAAAATCTATCTTCAGTGCATAAACAGCTCTTGATGCTTACGGAAGCATATCATCAGTCTTATCTTTATCATTTGCTCGGCGATTATTATTTTTCTAATAAGCAATATAGTCTTGCAAAAGATACGTACGTCAAAGCCTTAAGCATCTGCGACAATTCTACCGAACAAAGTATACTCCAAAATAAGATAACTCAATCATCTGATATGAAATAGTTTTATCCTTTTTTATTCCATGAAGAAATCCTTCTTGTATGTCATCATATGACTACTGCTCGCTTATGCGGGAGGGTTTTCTTGTACGCATGCTCAATCCGTCCAATGAACTCAAGGTGATTCACAGGATACTGCTTGTAATAATTCTACTATCTGCGGAACTGCTCCAGAAAAATTTACGCTCATGCTCGATTTCGTTAGGGAGATGGCCAATAGCATTAAGACAATCGGGACAAAAGGCGATTATCTCTGAGAATACGTCAACCCCAATCGATTCAAGGGAAATGATTTCGATCCTCCTGAGATGAAGACTGTCGGTAAGGTAGCCAGGAGTGTAGAACAAAAGCTTAAATTCGGCGCTGCTGCTGCCACCATATTTACCAACATTACCAATATAGGAGGGCTTAAAGACGTTTTTGGGTCTACTATCCTTGCTTTCAAAAATAAGGTATTCTTGAGAGATAGTAAGCTTGTCCAAGAGATGGAGTCTTTGTTGAGCGATAAAAAATATGAAATCTGACTTTGATGATGACGATATTCTGAGATCAGTCAGGAAAATATGGCTATCATGGATACTATTATGAAATCATACAAAAACAAATGATTATTTTCTGATTATTCCCTGACGAAGTGAGTGACTTACAACAATATCACCTCTCTTCTCACGAGAATGCTTTCTTCCATGAAGAGCTTTGTTTATAGCAACAGTCAATTCGATGAAAGCAATAAGATAAAAGATGAATATGTTGAAATCACTTTCGCTCCTGATGTAAAAAATTCTATTGAGAGAGAGTATATTTGCGTGGATGTCTGTGATAAGAACAAAACATCTAACCAATCTTTTCTACAGATTTTCAAGACAAAGTTCGACACGTCATTGTCTGATAACAAAAAAATATTCATGGATGCAGTAAAGAGGTTAGGCACATTATTCTCTAAGGAAAAACAACAGGACGATGAAGCATACCAAAATAGGGAATACGATCTTCTCATGGCTACTTATGGTCAATCCAAGAGAAAAGATGGTGTCTTCTTAAATCGCATTGATTTCAATTATGATGATAATGTCGATTTCTCAGAAATATGATCTGTCATGAGATCATGGAAAATGGTTCCCAATACTGTTGCTGATCAGATTGATGAAATAAAAAGTGCTCAAGAGGATCTTGTATCGAATGTTTCGGATGATCCTACTTCTTTGAAAGGAGATGAATATTTTGAACAAGAGCTTCTTTCTTATGTCTTTGATGTATTTCAGCAGCAGCAGATCGATCATGATCTTACCGCATATCATGAAATCAAGGATGTCACTCCTGCATTCAATATCATTTGACAGCAGATCTATGTCATCAAAAATGAGATCATAGGCGACAAAGATAAGGATAATTCTCTCGTGAAGAATCTCTGAGAAGCGTGTGAAACCCAATGCGGCAGATGATGAACTTGCCGATAATCTTTTATCTCTTTTTATCTTTCATGATTGGTGTGAGAAAACAACGGACCTATCTCTTCATGACAGCGATACTCGTCGCTGGTGCGTTCTTTTCTCATACTCGTGTTTTCGCTTCGGAATATTCCGATTATATCAAAGATATATCATCAGAATTCAATATGGATTTGAAAAATGCTGATATTGATCATGCTGTCCCTAAGGTGATAGAGAAATACTGTTCTACTGTACTTTCCAAGTATTCATCATTTGTGGACAATGGTTATTCTTATGATGCTAGACAATCGGCATTTGTTTATCTGCTTTGTAAGACAGTTGGTAAAGAAGGCTGATCTTCTATTAAACCAGAATATTTCTCTCTTTCTGATTTTTCCGTGTTAGGATTACAAGATATCCCTGATGAAAATTATCCTATAGATTATTGCTCTTCTATGGATAATGATTGTAATCTTTCTTCTAAATTGCCTGAACTCTTCAATATGATTGTTTCTGATTATGTGAATATGAAGCAGGCCAATATCTATGGATTGGTCTGGAATTTCTCTACCGAAGAGGATATGGAGGCTCAGATAAATATCTTTTCCCTTGCTCATTTTAATATCAAACTTTGTGAAAAAGAAGAGCGTACCTATGATGCTACCTGTCGTGCCATGAAATGATATCTCAAGAATGCGCGTAATCTGCTTAGCGATGTTCGTGTTTTTAATATCTCAGATATTCTCGCAGTTGTAAAACCTCGTGTCCAGCTCAATGCAAAAAACGTTTTTGAAATTCCTTATTCTAAAACATCTATTTTACCTGCTGGATCTCTAAAAGATTGTGCTTCGGATAAAGGAACTATGGATAGTGATATATTCCTTTGTTGACTCTATGGCGATACCGCTACTTCTATCGATTCTTTTACCAATCTTCTCTATAACGAGCTCTTCTTTTATCGCTTATTCATGGCGGACTATCTCCTTAACTTACAGAAACATACTAGCATCCTTTCTCAAAATACGTATGTCAAAAACTATTCCACTATCTCCAAAAATTTCAATTCCCAATATAATCGATCCAAAGAGGCTCTTTCCCTGACTTTGAGGATGATGCGCGATACGTATACGGCATATCCGCTTCATATAGGTTTCCTTATGTATCAAGAGGATCTCAAAGGTTTCGGAAAACTCTTGTCCAAAATAGCGACCCCGATATATACTTTATATGATAAGCTGAGAAATGTTCAAAAGCCTAAGTAGAACATATCTAACGCTCTGCGTCCTGCTTGTCGGAACTTGTTCCCGGGTTTTTGGTATTGATTTTTCTCAGGCACTTTCTCAGGCAAATGATAGATCGCTTTCTATCTCATCTATCTTTGAAGGCGAGTCTTCAGTGAGTAACTTGTACACCAAAGCATTGAAACTGGTGAAGGATAGGGAAGTAACTTCCACTACATCATCATTGGATAATCTGATTGATTATTATTCCGATTGTCCTGCTGCGACACAGTCTGATTTCATCAACATCCTCTACAATTACAACACATCATTTAAGAATACTTTTACACAGATTCTGCCTAAAGGCGTCAAATATCCAACTTCTGATGAGATTACAGCTAGTTATGCAAAATTCCTTCGTTGTAAGAATGGCATTAATTATAATCCCGATACTGCTTCAATTGATCAGATACAAGAAATAAATACCAAGATAAACAATATTTATTATGACCATTACAAGAATTTCTATCAAATTACCTCTATCGATAATATCAATTTCTGATCCGATTTTTTCCGGAATGGAACGTTGGATGACAGTGATTTCGATCTGCTTGTCGATATCAATGCTATAGGAAAACTCATGTTTGAGGAATTCAAAGAAACGCCTGAGGTGCTTTTCTATAGGCTTCCTAAAATTGATCAGACATCCACCCAAGCATGAGCGGATCTTTCTACCTTGGATGATCAGAGTTCGTATATGGTAGGTAGTGCATGATCTGCAACTTCTTCCTCTCCCCTGTCTTTATGAGTGTCTGTTTTGTTAAACACAAATTCTAATTCAGCTGTGCTTAATTCGAATGATGTTGGTCTTCACACAACTGATTCATGAATATCTCAACAAGTTTCTGCCAAAAAAGAGGATCCTTCTGTTTCATTTGAATGAGATAAGGAGATTCAGGATCTTATTCAGAGCACTACTACTACGACATCAACCATCGTCGGTTCATCGCTTGTATTGTGAAATCAATGCCTTTCTTGAATAGATGCTGAAACTGTCACTGTGACAGAGCAACAGGTCCAATATCAAACACCAGAGCTATATATCGAGGATATCAATAATTTCATAGCAACTGCCAGTACGGATGATGTTGTTATGGATCACCTTACAGATGTATTCCATAAAAATAATCCTTTACTTTCTGGTGCAAGCACTTCAGATTCTGGATATGCTTCCCAGATAGCTGGTGTTTATGCTGAAAAAATCTTTGGAGATCCTCAGCCAGGAAGCTGTGAGTATGGTTGTCAGGGACTTTCTGTCAAGGAACAGGCCCAGTGTGAGGTTTCTTGTGTTTCTTCGTGTATCAAACAATGCGATGATGTTTCTGGTATACAGAACAAGGCAATCTGTGTCTCAGATTGTACGTGTATGTTGATAGCATGACCAAATGGCTTATGACGAGAAAAAGTCGAGGATATGTTCCGTATCAAGTTCTGCAAGGTCCCTGTACAGACCAAAACCGTCAATCCGGGAAAAAAGGTATTCAGTATCCAGGCCATTTTCCAAGAGATATCCGATGTCCTTCAGTGATTGAGGGATAGCGGTCAGATGACCGAATTTTCCGAAACCAAGGAATTCCTTGACGGAAATATTAAGATCAAATTCGCCGATAATTTCGCATTCAAAGTCCTTGTTTGATTCAAACCTGTGTTTGCACAGAAGAGTGCTGCTATAGCCGCTAAAGAACAGGAAAAAGTCACTACAGATCTGAATACTGCAATCCTTGGCATGAATACTGCTAATCCAGATACCGATGATTATAATAAATATATTGTCATAGCGGATCCTGTCAAAACAGCTGCTTATGCTGAATTTGCTGAGACACTCGAAGATATCGAGGAGAATATCAATAGTTTCGAGGCGGTGAGTGTTGCTGCAAAGAATCTTGAAGCTTCGCCACGTATAAGAAATACTCTTCTGTATAACGAACAGAAAACTCAGTATATTGATTTCATCAATACCACGATAACATTTCTCAAGGAAAACCAATCTTTCTGGGAAAACATGAGGCAGGTGTTACGCGATATGAATGCTACGAGTGCCACCCTTGTAGAAAGTATCAAAAATAGCAAATAATATCCTTATGATAGGAATGCACTGGTCAATAATTTCATGATAGCATATGAGAACGTTACTATCAAAACTCCTATGATTGCGTTGATGATCGCTGTTTTTCCTTTTCCCATGTTTCCTGAGGAGAATACACTAGTCGCATAGAGGTATCCTGCATAAATAATCATGACTACACCTATAACTATTCCTATTTGCGACAAAAATCTCACTAAGTATACTATATAATCCAGTAAGGTATCCCACGTCATGATTCCGGATGCTAATTGATCGCCTACCTTTCCTGACATCGACATCGCTGTAGCTTCTTTGTTATAGACATCCCAAACACTTCCTCCTTTTGCTCCTACACCACTTACTGCTTGAATCACTGCACTTGGATCAGTTGCTTCAGGGATAATCTCATAATCGTTATTCGTCTGTGCGAAGGTGTTGATAGGTACTATCGCTGCTCACAAGAGCATACCGATAAGAAACGTTTTTTTCATTGTTGCTGATATAAGAGGATAAATGCTTATTTATTGCATGTTTTTGATGCTGCAGCTTGTTGAACTATGGTTTGGAAGAAATCCTTTACGTTGGTAATGATTTTCCACAACCCCATCAGTTTTTCTTCTATAAAGTATGTTTTGGCATATGCTTCCGTCGTCTTGTTTAGGAGTTGCGATGATTGTTTGAGCATAACTAGTTTGATATATGCTTGTTCTTTATCTACTCTTTCATTGACCAAATTCTTACATTTTTTAAATATGCTATTATCTTCAAACTCTCATCATATATCGGTCTTTTTGTCCTGGATCTCTTCGTAAATATCTTTCATAAGTCTACATACGGTATTATATCTATCAGCTAGAGAAAATCCTGATGTATTTTCACCTCCAAAAAGTTTTTTGACGGTATCCATGTCTTTTGTAGCTTTTTTATGGAGTGTTCGATATTTTATGAATTCCTCCTTGACCGTGCTTGCTTGTTCGCCATTGGTGTTGTTGGCTAATTTTGTGATAGCATCCCTTCGAGTTTTTCCCGCTTTATCTACAGGCAAATCATATACCAGTTTTCCTGGGACACCGTCCAATCTTCTCATAGTCACATCTATCAGATGGTCGAAGAGATACGGGCTTTGCGGGTAAGTTTTTTCTGGTGGTAATTTTTTTACTAGTGTAGCTGAACATTGTATTTTTTTTTGGTTGCAGCAGTATGCCTGCAAATGGAGGATTGCTTTTGCAAATGCTTCCTGAGGTAGTACACCCGAATAGTTCATGATACTATAGAGCCTCATGGATCCTATAGCTTCTTTTTCTGTTACGATATTGCAATCGTTGAGCGTATCATCGGCAAAAGCTCCGCCTATCATGGCTATCATACTGATGATTATCCCTAGAGATGTCTTTTTCATAGCTTTTGTTTCAGATAAAATATTATTTCTCTGTTGGTTTGATTTTTAAAGTAAGGCTGACGATATTGTTGCCTGATTGATCTTTGATGGTATATGTAGTGTTTTTTGTCTCCTTATCAAATACATATGCGCCCATCAGCGAGCTTGCATATGCTCCCGGTATATAGATTGATCATTCTTGGTTCATATAGATCACACAATCATTCTTGATATTTTTGATGCAGTATCCACCATCGAATGTTCCAAAATTCTGTCCATCTAGCAAGAGCTGTTCGTATTGTGGTTTATTCTGGTGCATCTGGATGTTGCTGATACTTTCTACTGGTAATACAAGATGGAAGAGCGTGATATTGTTCACGACATCTCTCAGTTCGATGACTGGTATGTGTGTCGTCAAACTCAGATGAAGCGCTACTTTGTTTTCGTATCATGGATTGATAGTGATTTCTCCTGTCTTTGGATCTAGTTTTGCAATTTCGTTGCCTTGGTTATCATAAATACCTATCTCGTTTCCTCGCGTAAAGATGCCGCCTGTGATTATCGTTTGGTTCGGCGATAGCTCAAATCCTCATTTACTATTCTGGTTCGTTCCTTCTAGATTGCTCCGTATGCTGTTTCTCAGTCTTTGGAATATCACTAGTCATTCATCCATATCGTTACTGATCTTCGCTATGATGTCTGCTGTCTTTTCTCCGCTTTTTTTGACGTCGATTACTTCGATATCTGGGATCTTGATATTTACGGTCACTATCTCTTTGGCGATATTATCATTTTCATCGATTGCTATAAATTCAAATGTTTGTTGATCTGTTCCTGTGAAGAAGAGGCCTCCGAAGTTCACCATTCCTGTCTGTGAGTCATTTTGTTTATCTATATAGGTGATGCCGTCTTTTTTTACGATCATCCTTGAGACAATCACATTATCGGTCCATGTCGCTTTAAGTGTGTAATTAGTATTTATATATCCCTCGTGTGTATTTCCTGTGCTTATCGCTTGATTCGTCAGATTTCTCCATAATACAACATCACCTACAGGTGCTGTCACATCGCCAAGATTCTGGACTCCTGCTACGGTCTGGTTGGATCGAGGCGATGATTTTTTGTAGAGCGTGAATTTTTTGCGTTGGTTGCTAGTCAGCTCATCTTGGCTTATCGTCAATGCTGCGACGTTCGCATACAATCGTTTTCTTGGCATATCCTTTAATGTCACTGTAATCTTGCTCTGTGCAGGATCATAGTATTCCACTGCGAGAATCGAATCTCCCAATTCGACATTAATCGGTCTCTTGACCATATTGCTATCTACGGTTATCAATCATCTTTCGTATTCTGTCTCTTTTGGTAATACGATGATGTATTCTGGTCTTTTCGGGAAGAAATTCCGGAAACTTGTAGAAGCGTCCTTATCGTCAATTTTATCTGTAAGTTGTATAATATATCCATCTGTTTCTTCTCCTAGTGTCTTGCTGTTTTTCCGTGAGAATTGTAGTGTGTCGAATGTCTGTCCGTTTGTTTTGAATTCTTTTACTTCTTTGTTTTTGTCTACCACCTTTATACTGATATTTCCGATATCCATATATCCATATGCATCGCTATTGTCCCATACTTGTTCGAGCGATGATATGTATCGATTTCGCGGATGTTCTTTTGCATAACTATAGAATTCATTTGATGTTTTTTTCGTTAGACTATTTCCTCATTGCGAAAGATGTTCATCTTTTTGATCTGCGTACTTCACGAATATACTATTTTCGTTGTACATGATGATATCGTCTTTTTTGTCGTTGTTGAGATCTATATCTGTGGTATAGTTCTGCTGTATATCTTCTATGTGCGTAGAAGATGTCACCGTATTCACTGCTACATCATCTCCTGTTGTGTCGTTCTGTGATGGTACGAAGATACCTTGTACATAAGCAGATAGATCGCTTGCGTAATTATTCTGGCTTTCATTATTTTCACAATTTGTGCATCATTGTGATTGTGCGAGTAGTGGCTCATCTTCATAAGCCAATAACGCTTCATCGATACCTTCTTTGGTTGTTTCCAAATATTTTTTGGACTTTTCGTAGGTCGATTGACTCATGTTCAGTTTTTCAGGACCATCCGTATTGATTGCATAGAGATATCCTTCCACCATTCTTTTGTTGAGATCGAGGTAGGTCTTGGTAGGATCTTCCTGAGATTGTAAAATATTTTTTGTGTGATTATCTATCGTCAATAGCGGAGTAGTGAATTCTGCGGATACCGTATCATCGTTTACGAGTACAACATCATTTCCTTTTAGTTTTTCTATGAAGCTATCATATGATTTGATCTCTTTCAATCTTTCCTGATTTTTTTCTTTCTGTTCTCCGATGATGCTTTGCGCTGCGTTCTCTACTTTCTTGATTTGCTCTGTAGCAGGCGCTATGATGGACTTATTCTCTACGGTAGCCAAAATCGTCTTCACTCTGTCGTTCATTGTCTTGTCCGTGATTGTGCTGTTTTGGAAGCTCAGCAATCCTTGTTTTAGCTCTTTCTGGATGGTTCTATAGTCTTGCATTCCGCTTTCTTCTATAGTATTGTATCCATTGAAATTGATATCCTGATTCAATTTTTCCACTCGTTCGAATCATGTGTCCGTGACGACGTTGTTGTTTAAGAAATCGGTCGTTTGTTCCATTGTTTTATTTATAGGTGCCTCTATGCCTTTGGAGACGATAGCATTGCTTGCGCTCGCTATATTGTCGAGGACATCATATACACCATCGAAGTTGAATTTGAGGGTGAGATATGCGTCAAGTTTTCGATCGAATCATTGTAATGGAGGATCCTTGTATTTTGTCGTCAGATTAAAGGTATCAAAAATAGGTACATTCCGCGTCCTTTGCGTTATCTGCTCTATTTTACCTTTGACGGATTTTTCTCCGACCAATCCGATTCCTCATTTCACGATACAGAAAATCTTTCCTATGAAATCAGCCACTTTGAGTACACCATTGATTTCAGGGAGTATCTTAGGGATTTTTGGAGCAGGAGGCAACACTGGCAGATCTATATCTACGCTCGGTATGAATGATGGTGGTTTCGGTAGGGTAGGAGGTTCCGGTATCACTGGTATCGTCGGCATCGACATACCTCCCATAAAGTTCATATCCAAGCCGTAGCTGCTCATGATATCTCGGTTTACTTCTACTGTCGGAGGCTCCGGCAGATCTGGTAGCTGTGGAAGCGGTATTTTTACCGGCACGAAATTTACTTTCGGTAAGGTGATATTCATACCAAGATCTATATGTGACATATCCATGTAGATGCTCGGTATCTTGAAACTTGGTATAGGGAATATAGGAAGTTTAGGACAGAGGAATGATAAACTACATGAGAATGATCCATAGTTATCATTGCTACATTTCGAGCATTTCTCTGATCGATTCACTGAGAAGTCTATGATCGCTTGTCGTGTCTTGATTGCTCCGACTAACGTGACGATAGCATCGACATATGATGAAAATCTATTCGCGTTCGTATTCAATCGATAGGTCGTGGAATCCATGAATTCCGAAAGTATCGCTGAAATCTCCGTCAGATATCTGTCCGTGATATGTGTCCGTTCATAGAGTTGTGTAGGGAATTGCTTATATTGCTCGAGGACGTTGATATTCTGTTTTACCGATTGGATTAGGCTGGCCGTATTTTCCTTGAAGCTCAGGAATGTATTGACGCTTCCTACGATGTTTGAACATTGCTTCAGATTCTTTATTTTGTATCCAGCCATATCAAGCAACTCTTGATTTTTGAAATCATCATTTCCTACAATCGTTTTTTTTCATTGGAGATATGCTTCTATCGAAGTCCGTGTTGGCAGCGATGCTACCGCTGTAATGGTATGTGTCAGATTGAGACCAATATTTGCCATGTCTGCGCCCATCTGTTGTCGTGTCTTATTCTCGTTGTCTGGCAATTCTACGATTTTCTGCATTAACACCTTTTCTCCGTCAAGCAATTTCCTGATTTTTTGGTCGTCTATGCTCGCTTGTTGTGCGGAAATTGTGGCTATCATTTTCTGTGCCTCTTCCTTGGATGTCGTTCAGCAGAGTGCAAGCATCTCATTGAATATCGCTGTTCGATCTTGTAATATCTGTGCGTTTTTGTCTATCCACAGAGTGAGATAACTTTGATAGTTTTTGATATCGTCGCTGGTGAGTGCTGGTATCTTTATATTGATATCTTTGGTGTCTATATTTACGAGCGGTACTTCCTGGAAGATTTTCTGTACAGCTTCAAATGGATTGCTTGCATATTTTTTACTGATACTATTTATTTGCTGTTTGGAAAGATATTTCGTCCAAGGTACTATGCCTCCTGACGCATTTTCACCTGTAGCATTCGGCGTAAGATTGATTGCATTTGCATCGGAGACTTGTGTATATCCTGCTTGTTGATCTTGCCTGTTTATTTCTTCGTAGGTATTTGCTAGATTGCCGATTTTGTCGAATCCTTGGAATACTGTCGTAACGTCTGGAAGATCGAGTTGGACCGTCATTTTGGTCAGATTGTTTTGTATATATTGTATCTGTCTGGTGGATCGATCCTTGACTACACATTGTACCAATCCTTTGGTTTTTCCTCCTATGATTTTGAGATCTATTTTTTCTCCTTTTTTGAGTTCGTATCCATCATAGATATCCGTATCTCAAGCAGTGCTCGTTACGGTTATCGGTTCATAATCAATTTCTACGAGACCTCAAAAATTACCCTGGGTTGTCGCCATGGATCAATAATATGGTGTATCATCTTGTACTCCGGCTGAGACGATCTCAAACGGTGCGCTTGGTGCCATTACGATTTCAGCTTTGCCAGAATCTTCATTGAAGACTACCGTTTCATTGACTTGCGGAGGATTATTGCAGACGCCATTTCTTGCTGCATTGACAAAATTATTGCTTTGTGTATCTTTTTTAGGTCCGGAATACTCTGGATCTGGTGTTTCCTTTGGACATCGGGAGATTGGCGGTGTAGCAAATACAATACAGTTTCCTCCTATATCACCGAATGGCTTAGGTAATTTTACTCCTAGCGAGTACGGTCAGAAACACATAGCTATTCCCATACCGAGTGTTAGTGTAGGCGCCATATAGAGCCTGAATTGTGATGTTGATCATCAAAATATTCCACCTGCTCAGTTTGGTGATGGAGCACCTACAACTGCAAAAGGAGGTAGTGGTCCAGATGGTGTTGTAGGGAATGAAAATAATGGTAATCCTTTCCCTAATGTCTGATTCAATAGTTTAAATGGTATATAGAGTGGATTTGGTGCTTTCGGTACACATCAGAATATGTGATAATTTCCTGGTGCTAAGAATGCTTGATTGAACGGTACTGGTATGCCTTGGCATCCATTATTACCGAGCGAAAATCCTTGGCAAAGTCCATCGAGTGCTTCGTCTATTTTTTTGGATACCTTGCTTGTAGCTGCATCGATGAAATTCATATTCAGATTAATGCCACCTCCTTGGCTAGCCATCCAACTGAAGAGGCCGGTAAGCATAGCTTTTGGTGTCAACATATTGATGCTCTGTCGATTTTCCATGGACATACCAGGAAGCTCTTTGATATCATCCAATCCTTGTGCGTCTGCTATTTCATCCATGGTTTCATCGAGAGTTCTCTTTAATGAATTTTGTGCTCCGCTATAATACTGATCTATCTCTTCCTGAATATCATCGAAGAATTCTTCATAGGTCCTTTTTTGTGCTGTCTTTTCATTGAAGAGGAGTCGTCTACCTTTTTGACATGGGTCTGTGTTAGCGATGATGATTTCTGGATAGTTGTCCTTTTTCTTATTTTCGTCAGTGAATTCTATATCGTCGACCTCTATCTTGGTGACGTCTTGTTGTTGATATTTCACCATATAGGAGAAACTCAATTTCGCTCAAGAGCTTATGGTGATATTATCTATAACGAATTGATAGCCTTCTGGAGCGTTCCAATCTATATTGATGTTTCCTGTGCTTCCTTCGGTGAATACCAATGAACTGATTTTATTCTCATCATCTTTGACGATTTCTCGTGGTCATTTGAGTGAGTCGATATACGTTACTTTCGTGTTTTTCAATGCTAGAAATGTCGTCTGTACTGCTACTTCGTCACCATCCTGCAATATTCATCCATTCAAGTCTTTGTATTCTTTATATACGCTTACTGCTTCATTGTTAATGTTGATCGGTAGGTAATAGATTTCTTCTGGTTTTGCAATTTCATATGCTGGAGATGTGCTTAACGGATTCTCCACATATTCGAGTTGCTGTGCTCCTATCGCTATATATTCGTTCAGATTATTGGTGAATGATTTTCCTGAGTTGATGCTTTGATCCTTGAGCGCTTTCAATTGCTCCTCTGAGTAGCCGCTCGTATCGATGCCTTCTTCGTCTACTTCTTCTTCGATACCTTCTTTTGGCGCTTCTGCTCCTTTCCGATGGATGAGGCTTGCATCCTGTACGCGTCGATTGCTATTCACTTTCATACCGAAACGTTTCACTACGGTATAGTTTCCTTTTTGTCTGTCATATCGTTGTGCGTCGCATGTTCCTGTAGTGGTGGAGAGATAGTTTGGTCCATCGTTTGTCTCTCCTCCATAAAAGATAGATGCGTTGTTGTAGGTGTCGTTCGTGATGATATCCAGTATTCCATCCTGATCCATATCTTTGATGAACATCTGGTTGATATTTGAGAAATCTTCCGGTTTTGAATTTTTGATGTCTGTCTCAGGACTGATATTGAGACATATATTTTTGCCGTCTACAGTAAATATTCCCTTGTTATTGAGATATGCTAATCATTTCTTGTTCGTTGTCATGATCAGGATATCTTCGAAATCATTTCCATCGAGGTCGCCGACGATAACGTCTTTGATAGGTTCCGCTATGATCATCAGTTCTTGCATGTTTCTATAGCTTTGCTTTCCTCCATAATTTTTGAGTAGTTTCACCGTACCATCCGTATATACTATCAAAAGATCCTTGAGCTTGTCGTTGTTGAAATCGATAGGGACGGTTTTGAGAATCGTCTTGTTCGGGTCAGCGTAGATTGTCTGTCCTAGAGATGCGTCGAAATCCGTGTCAGGTATTTCAGGATTCTTTTCTGTTCTTTCGAGCAACGGATCTCAGAAATTTATGAGAAAGTGTGATCCATATGGTATGGTCGCTTCTCCTACCGTTTTTCCGTTCGCGAAGTTAGTGACATTTTTAAATCCGTCCGTGAATCCTATTCCCAATAACGGATCTGCACTATCTTCAATAGATTTATATCCTTTCTTTTCGAATGCGCTTGTTTGCAGGTAAATACTTGTACCCGCGCTATTGGTCGATCATTCACTGAATGCCGCTGTCTTGCCGTAGATGATAGGATCTATGATATCAATAGCTTCTGTAACGATACCATTATTGTTCCATAGCATAAGTCTTCCTATAGTTTTTCCATTCAAGCTTACGGTGTATGTGCTCATATCTTCAATGGTCTTTGTGTCTGTCTCTATAGTGATCGATGGATCCATTATTCATTGTTCTATGTTGATTACCTCTTCTTCATTGATGCTTATCGTCGTCTTGTTCGCTTTATTACTTGTGATGACGCTGTCTGTAGGCTCTGGTATATAGATGATCATATTTTTTCCCTTTTCTATATCGCTGACAGCTCATTCGTCTTCGACGCTCTCTATCCTGAAGGTATCGCTTTGTCCCAATGTGATATTGGCTATGTCTGGGATCGTAGCTACGATATTTCCGTTTTCTATGGAAAGCGGTACTATTTCATCGTTTATACTTGTAATCTGTCCCTTTTCACTAACGATATATGCTATCTGTTTGATCTTGGAAGGATCCACAAGCTCTGTCGTCGTAGCTAAGAGTTTGTTGGATTTTGCAGTCATCATATTTACTGTCTTTTCGTTTTCTGAGAAGTATCATCGCTGATTTCCTCGATCTGTTCAGAAAAGACTGAGATACATTACATTAAGTTTTTCTTTTGGTAGGATGCTTTCTTGAATGATAAATCTCTCGTATCCTGGGAACTGGTCGGAAAGCTGTCTATCTTTGATATACGCGAATACATATCCTTCACCTCCTGGTTTTTTGGCTGTGATCGTATATGCATATTCACCGCCGCTATACGTGAACTCTGTTGTATTCGTTTTTGCTGCACCTATCGTTCCTAGTTTGATTATGGTTGGCGTATTCACTTTATTATTCCAACTATCTACTACTTGTATTAAACCTTTGGTAGTGGTCTCTGTCGTTAAATCAAGCTTGCTCTTTTCCAATGTTAGCAATACTTTTTTTGCGTCTCCTGCATATACGATGATAGGTATCTGGATAGGATCGAGTCCTGGAATTTGGATAATCAGCGTATCTTCACCTGCCTTGAATGTAGGGTAGAGCGTAACGTTCAGCTCGCCATCCTCAATTAGGAAGTCATTTGCTTTGCTGAATACTGTCTGATTGTAAGTTGTATTTTCTTTCGCTACTTTATTTTCCACTACCTTACCTATTGTTAGGATTCCCTTCTTGGTTGTTATGTTCGCTACGGTATCCAATTTGTGACCATTAGGATCGACTACGGTAATCGTGAAGCTCGGTAGATTTTCTGGTACTATCTGAAGCACGTCGTGTTCGTCTTGGTATTGTATCTGTGTTGCATTTTTCGGTAATTTGAACGTAATGTTTCCTCCTGTGGAAATTATCTCTTCTTGATTCGTTTTGGTCTTGTAGAGCTGCTGATTTTCTTGGTGTATTGTCACGATTCCTTTTACTGCTATCACACTTTTCTGTATCTTTCTTTCGGCTGTAGGTTGTATGGCTAATAGGCTTGTATCGCTCTGTCTTGGCTCTATGGTAATACTCACTGCTTTGTTTGCGGTGAGCCCTGTCGGTGCTTGATAGAAGAACCCTGCATTGCTGAAATTGTTAAACTCTATCTCGGTGGTGTTTGCGGATCCATTGGAGATGGTTCCATTTCCGCTCAGTACCTTAATCACATATGATTCTACGGTCTGGCCTATCTGATTTCCGTACGCATCTGTCGCTGTCACTATAAGCGGTATTTGCGATCCTTCCATGACAATATCTGGAGCCGTTAGAGTGATGTTTTGTACCGGTCCAGGAAGGATGTTGATTGCTTTGGATTTAACTATGCAGTTGTCTTTGACTGTTGGTAGACATACTTCAATCTGTACGGATGTGCTTCATGTCTTTTTTTCGTCTAGTTGTAGTTTGAATGTCGTTGGCTCGGTATATGGATTGAAGGAATCCCTGATAGGATTGCTACATATGTTGTTGCTCAATACCGTATTTTTTTTGACTATACCGAAACAGTTGTCTCCCACTCCGGTGATGCGGACTTTCACTTCTCCCATATCTTTGATGGCGCTTATGCTGATATCATTTGTTCCTGTGCTGTCGACGCTCATTATAGTATTCTTTATGTCGACGAGTGCGTTGGTGTTGTATCCTTGAAGCTTATCCTTGATGTTGCCTGTAGCTGCCGCTATGATGTCTTCATTGTTCGGGGTGTTCCGTTGGTCGCCGTATTTTTTTCGTTCATTTCAATAATTTTCCATAGTATTCTTCAGCTCTTTGAATGGTCACATAACTACTTGTCCCAAAGATTGTTTGAAACTTATTTGGATATCAAATGGTTTTTCAAAGATTTTCTGTCCTCGGCATTTCATGGCTTTGATCCATGGCGATTTGAACGTTTTGAAATCGAAGAGCAATGACGTGCCATTGACATCCACGCCTTCACATGAATCGACGCTTTGTTGTAGATCTGTCTTTTGTGTTTCATCTTCTATATATGCAGCAGTTACTTTTTGTGTTTCTCCTTCTGCTTGTTTGGTCTGTATTGTCTGTATCTGCTGTATAAATGATGGAACGGCTTTCGCGGAGACATAATCTTTTCCATCGGAATTGATAAATCCTACTTCGTATCATTTGCTATTGTAGGTAGGTGTCAGAAATGATCATTGGTCATTATTTTCTTGCAGATAGTTTTTGATAGTGTCGCTTATCCTATAGTTAATGTCGAAGCTCGCTTTGCTTTCGTTGATGCTTCCGACTACGGTATCTGTCTCAAGCTTTTCTGGTCGTGCCATATTCTGCTGGTAGAGAAATTTTGCTACCAGATCGATTTTTTCGTTTGTCGTGCTCGGAGCATTCTTTCCATAGATATATGCTGTACCGTATTCTTGCTGGAGCTTGTCGAGATATTCTACAAACTTTTTTATGAAGAAGTCCGCAGGTAGGAGATTGTAGTTGTGTGTATTTGGATTTGCTAATGTATCGAGCTGTCAGAGGAAACTGAATTGTCCACTGAATGATGCATAATAACTATTCTTCTTGTTTTTCTGCGCTTCAAGCAATGTATTGTATTCTACGGTCTTGTTGGTAAGATATTTTTTGATGGATTCCCTAATCTCTGCTGGTGTCTTGAGTACCAGCTTTCCTTCAGATTTTTTGTATACCTCTACTTCGTAGAGATTCGGATAATTCAATCTAACGCTGTCTCCTCAGATTCCCTTGAAGGTGATATTTCTGATGTTATCGATAGGTCTGTCGGAAGTGGTCAGATTCATTCCTTTACTGGTTTCTGTTTTTTCTGGATCATTAGAAATGTCGAAGGTATTCATAACTGTCTTGAGCTGTACTATTTCTGTACCTATCTCGTTAGCTATAAATCAGCTGTTGATTTCTATGAACGGTTGTACAGTAATGTAGCTTCCATACTGATTGGTCGCTGTCGATTGATAGCTATCTATTTCATTTATGATACTATTGATCTCATTGATTTTTGTGTTGAAAGTTATGATGTTGTCCAGGACGTCACACACTGATTTATAGTGGTTTGAACTACATCAGAATCATGCTCGCAAAGAAGCTATTTCGGCTTTTTTGGCTACAAGAGCTGATGTTTGATTTTGTAATTGCCCTAGGATATTGTAGAGGCCTCGGGCTTCTGAAAATTTTGCTTTGAGTGCTGCTATTTCGTTGTTGATAGCATTAAGGTCTGTAGTGATCTCATTTTTCCGTGTATCTAGGATTTCTACTTTCTGGTTTTTGTATTTTTCTGACTGTATGATATCTTCAAAAAGATATTGTGCACTCATGACGTTCACGGTATTTATATAGTTGAGCAATGTATCGAGACCGTCTTTTACTTCTTCCAAGCTTCCGCTAAGCGCTGTCATCTTTGTTTGATCGATGCCGTATCCAAGTCGCATATTTGCCAATGTATTTGCTGTCGAAGATGATGCGCCCGATAATCAGAGATATGGATAATTTACTATTTGTTGTATGTCGTTGTTTACGCTTGTTATTTCTGACTTTATTCGTGATAAGTTTCCTATTACTCCGTTTTTGACCATAGCTCCACTAAATCCTGCTTTCGTGCTCTCGATGTCGTTCGCTATTTGTTTGAGCATTGCTCTTGTTCCAGTATAGAATTCATAGATATCACTCTCTGGTTTGAATTTGAAAAACACTGTATCTGAGATCTGGTCTCGTGTAGGTGATATATTCTTTACTCTGGAATCCAGTGTTCTATATTTGTAGATTTCTCCTTGAACATTACATCATTTGTTGTCAGTTGCTGGAGATCGGTTGTAAAGTGCCGCTTTGCCTGCACTGATTGTACGTCCGGATGTAAGATTGTATATGGAAAAGAAATCCGTCTGTTCATATGTCTTAGAAGGATTTGCTCCTCGTGTCGGATTTTTGAGATTGCCGTATGGATATTGATTTGTGAAGAGCAGATTGCTTCCTTGGATAGTAGGATATTTTATTAAATATGAGAGATTATTGGAGTATTGCAAATCTCCCGCTCCCAGTTTGTTTTGGATAAGCGCTGCGTACTTCTGTACTCAAGATGCGTTATTCGCTTCGTTCTGAGCGGCAGAAATCTTCTTGGATCCTGCTATGTCATAGATAGGAAGTTTTGCGTTCTTGTAGTCGTAGGTCACATTCATGTTTGCATCTAGGTTGAGCGGTGATGCACCTCATCGATTTCTTTTCGCGAAATCTTCTGGCTCTTCACATCATTTCTCATCATCGGTATCTCCTCCTGGAATACATTTATCTTCTGTGGCGCTATCGTCTGCTTTCCATACTCTTTTTTTGATACATATATTTAACCATTCTCGATTGAAAAGGTATTTTGTACAATGCAATCACCAAAGTTCTTGCTTGTTGGTTTTGTTGGCATTATATATGTCTAGTTCTTCTTGTGCATTTCCTATATTATAAGCCCTGTTTGCTTCTACTTGTGTTGAAAATGTCTTGTATGATGAACCTATGGATTGCTGAGCGTTGTTGGTTGTCTGCCCTGATAATGTCGTGAGATTTTGGAAGGTTCATTCGTAAATGCTTGTATCTCCTGCATCTCTCAGAGAATTTACATCCTCTCAGAAATAATAGTTGTGATAGTAGTTATACATAGGTCGAGTGCATTTTCCTTTTTTCTCTTCTCCCTGGACCTTCAAATAATCAACTGGCACGGGGACGGTGAGATAATATTTTTCTTGTTCGATCTTATCGTTTAATCATTCTTCTAAATAGTCATTGATTTGGATCAATACTCCTTGGATATTGTTATCGAGATCTCCGCGAATCCGATTGTCCTGTTGGTTTATTTTATCTGTCGTTCCATTGATGTCTGGATATGATTCTCCTTCTGTATTTTTGTATCGTCTCGCTATGCCTGCAATATTCTCTTTGATCTTTGACTGAAACATCGTACTGATGAGTCCGTCATAATTCTTTAGCATTTCCTGCGTCGATTTCATGAGTGTCATTGTTGGCAGGGTAGCTGAGTTTTCTTCCATGATATCCTGTGCGTCTTCGTTTCTTTCCGATATCATCGATGCATACTCTTGCAGATCCTGGTCTTCGACATTTGCTAAATTCGATGCTAGATCTTTACCGAGATTGAGCGTATCGCTATTGTGTTCGCTGGTGAGCGTATCCAATAGCAGCGGGGTAAACCTATGATAACCAATATCTTCTCCGAAGACCATTCCATTGACGTAGTATTTAGTGTTGTCTGCTATAAAGTATTTTTTCAGTCCTATGAAGTCGTCGTACCATATTTTTGTATCCACAAAATCCGTAGGGTTTTCTTGATATGCCCTTATTTTGGCAAAAAAATCGTTGTATTGGGCGCTCGTATCGAATTTCATTACTCCATGTCGGATTTCTGCTTGTCCATTGGGATTATCATTGTAGACGAAAAATCTCTTGGTAGTATCGTAGATGAATTGCTGATGTTCGAAATCCACATACGGATAGATGCTCGGATAGATGAAACCATTGTTTTCGACTACTGGTAGCGGTATATTTCCTATCAGGATAGTACCTACCAATTCCGAACTTTCTCCTTCTATGCCTTCGAAATACATATTTTCCAGCATCTGTGAAATCTCGTGCGCCTTAAGTGTTTTGGTATCTATAGGGAAAACTATTGCTTTGCTATTGGAAACTTTTTCTTGGATATAATCGACCGTATATCGTTCAAGGTTGTTCTTTATATCCTGGTAGATGTCTTTGTCGACAAATACCGCCACAATATTGGTCTTGTCTGTATTTTCTGCTGCATATACTTTTTTTCGGTCTATGAAAAAACTATTCTGCAAAAAATATGATATGCTGTAGAGGATAATAAAGATTCGCACTAAGATTTTCTTGGTTCAATTCATAGGTCTACTAGCCGAATTTTAAATAAAATTCCGAATACACAAAAATAAGACACATTACTATATATAAAAGAGAATGAAAATAAATGAAAAATAGCGGTTTTCGCTATTTCCAAATTGGGGTTTTGTGATGTAATTGTGTTTAATTTTAAGCTTTTTTTCTTTTTTCCCGGAAATTGATGATAAAATTTGAAAAATGCCGCTTACTCATTGATAATCATGATCCCGTCGTCCGGGTCCAGTTGATGGATTTTGAATTTGATTTGCTTTTTTTGAATATATTCATATAATGATACTAACTTGTCATGATATTTGATCACATCATCTATAACGATAACTGTATGTGGCGACACTAATCTCTCTAAAATTTCCATGTAATCGCCATATTGGTTCTTCTGCCCATCTATGAAAATGAAGTCCACGGGACCTGCCTCCAATTTTTTGATAGGCGTCTGGCGGATATCGTATGGATAGCTCACTATATTGTGGCGGTTCGCTGTCTTGACGTTCCCTAGTCCTTCTTGGTATGCAGGATATGAGACCTCAAACGATGTCACCACCCCTCATCGGTCCTTTATTATTCATCCTATATATATACTGCTATATCCCACTGCACCTCAGATTTCCAGACATATTTTCGGTTTCTTTTTTTTCAACAACTTACCCAAAAAAACTTCCGTCGCCGGACTTATGATGGGGATCTTCCTCTCTTTACATTCTTTCCTTAGTTCTTTTAATCTTTCCATATTACGTTATTATCTATAAATATTAATTTATCAATTATTTAATTGTGAATTACGTATTGCGAATTCATTTAATCCGAAATTCAAAATCAATAAATCTTTTAATCTATTTTATTAAACATCATTATGAACGAAACACAACAACCAAAACAACCATTTAAACCACAACAATCAAGATTACAACAGCCACAAAAACCACAACAGCCACAAAGGCCGCAACATCCTGTACATAAGGCTCCTCAGCAGGGACAAAGATTGCAAATGCCGAGACCATTATCTCAGATGCACAAAGCAGCTCCTGCTCCGAAGACGGTTTCTTTGCCAAAATCATCAGCGACAGCCGCACCTATGCAGTGAAATCTCAATATCGATTTTAGCAAGAAAAACAATGCTAAACTTGATGTAAGGTCTTCTAAGAAACCTTCTGTTTCTTCAAAACCAAGGATAACCTCTGAAGCATTTCTTCGTCATAGAGCGTCTGGAACCAAGACAGTTGTCAAAGATCCTAAGTCATTGATCAAAAAAGATGAAATCCCTGTCAGAATCATTCCGCTCGGAGGACTTCAAGAAATCGGTATCAACATGACTTTGATCGAGTACAAGAATGATATTATTGTCGTAGATGCAGGTCTGGAATTTGCTTCTGTTGAGATGCATGGAGTGGATTATATCATCCCTGATATTAGCTATCTCGTAAAAAACAAGAAAAATATCAGAGGAATTTTGATCACTCATGGACACTTGGATCATATCTGAGCATTGAGACATATTCTCAAGGATATAGATTTTCCTACTGTCTATACGACACCATTAGCGATGTGACTTATTAGAAAATCGCTTGATGAAAAAGATAATAAACAACTTAGATATAAGATTCTTGATCCTGATATGGATATCCTCAAACTTGGCATATTTACTGTCGAGATTTTTAGAGTAAACCATAGTATTCCGGAATCTTTAGGATTTTCTATCTATACGCCGAAAGGATTGATCGTGCATGCGTGAGATTACAAAATTGATCATACGCCTTCCATAGATAAACCTGCAGATATCGGCAAGATGTCTAGAATAGGTCAAGAAGGTGTTAGAGTGTTCTTGGGAGAGAGTACCAATGCCAATAAACCAGGGCATTCTATGTCTGAAAAAATCATTGGTGATGCATTGGATGGCGTCATCAGAGATTGTAAGACAAGGATGGTTATTTCCACATTTGCTTCAAACATCGGTAGAATCATACAAATCATCGATGCTGCAGTAAAGTACAATAGAGTGGTATTCCTTGCAGGAAGATCCATGATTACCAATGTCAAACTTTGTCAGGAGCTTGGCTATATTCAAGTACCAGAACATATGATCAGACCTGTAAGCTCAGATATCAACAATATGCCAGACGAACGTGTCTTGGTCCTTTGTACTTGATCTCAAGGTGAAGAATTTGCTGCACTTATGAGAATGTCAAATAAAACCTATAAGGATATGGAACTCAAACCAGGTGATGCTGTTTTGTTGTCTAGTCATACTATTCCTGGTAATGAAAAATCAGTTATTGGTATGATCAATGATCTCGTCGCTCTCGGTGTAAATATCGTTGATGATCATTCGTTGGATGTACATACTTCATGACATGGATATCAGGAGGATATCAAAATGATGCTCGCAATGTTCAAACCAGAATATTATGTTCCTGTCCATGGAGAGCCATTTATGAGACATGCCAACAAAAATGTAGCTCTTTCTATGAATATTCCTGAAGAAAATATCTTTTTGCCATACAACGGACAAACTGTAGAGATGTATGATAATATTGTGATGGTCAGTGATAAGAAGATCAAGCTTGATGTTATTATGATTGACGGAAAAGGACAAGGACATCTTTCATGAGAATATGTGATGAAAGCTCGTGGCATCATGGCTGAAAATGGTATAGTTTCCCTTGTTTTTAAAGTCGATACCAAGACTAATGACCTTGTCGGCAATATTCAGATAGAATCCAGAGGATTCGTTTATTCCAGTGAGGTTAAGACTATCCATACTCAGATTGTGGAATTTGCTAGAGCTAAATACAATGAAAATCATAAGAAACGTATGGATATCAAAGAAAACCTTAAACAACTCAAGGAGGATTTGGGTACCTATATCGAAAAGATCATCGGAAGGGTTCCATTACTAATGCCTATGTATGTCTATATCAATAGAGAAGCTCAGAATGGCAATGGTGATATTCCTGTGGATGAAGCAGTAGTAGGTATGACGTTGGATGAACAAGGATATGATGACTAAACCACTTCGTGGAATTTTAAATTTTGAATTTCCCTTTTTCGAGGACAAGTAAATTTTAAATGAAAGAATAGTCTTTGTATTCACTATCGTTCGAAATAATGAAATAAAAAAAATGCCCTGCAGTGATGTGGGGCTTTTTGTTTTGAAAAAAAATCCCATATCCGTATACTATTTGTTACAGGTTGTTACAGATTGCCTCAAATTGTTTCAGGTTGCTGTTCTTTAGTCGCAATCTGTAGCGATGTGTGGCTATATGCAGCTATCTATAGCATTTTTTGACTTTTATCATCTTATCATATATCCATGAGACCTCAAAGACCCTACACGTTGACTTGGTCAACTACCAGAATCACTGTTTTGGAATATTGTAACAAGAAGTATTATTTCAATTATTATCCTCATGCACTGAGGGATATGAATGAAGAACTTTGGTTGAATACCTTATTGCTTAAAAATTTGAAAAGCATGGATATGCGGGTAGGGGAAAAGACTCATCACTTGCTGTCCGATTATCTCAATGCTGTGAAATACTGCAAAGCTGAACCGGGCGATATCCAACCATTCAAGGATCGTATCATCGAAGAGATGAGAAGCGAATTTGAGGCTTCCAAAAATAGAGACTATACCACATATGATAGAGACAATAAGTTCTGACTTTCTGAGCATTATTATGGCGAGAATGTCGATGATAAGCTGGAAGAAGCTATCCAAAAAGTTATTCATAATCTCGATGTGTTCGTCCAGAGCGATCGACATGAAAAAGTCCAACATTATTTCAAAACTGCCAAGATTGTCTATGTCGAAAAACCAAGAGAAAGAGATTTTGGTGGTATGAGAGTCGATTTGCGTTCTATCCCTGAATTGAAAGATCTCAACGTGATGGCTGCTCCGGATTTTGGTGTTATTTTTTCCGATAATAAATATCTGATTATCGATCGAAAGACTGGTCAAGAAAGATTGGAAACTGATGGAATCTCTGACCAGCTCAAGATCTACGCGCTTAAAACATTGATGAAATCAAGGACTGACCTCGATACAGTAGAGATTGAATGATACGAAGTATATTTACCTAGTCTGAATGAAATCGGCGGCAAGATAGAGAAAATCGATATCGATAATATCATCCAGAAACTCAAAGATGATATGGAATACCAGAAACAATTCCTTGTCGATCATGACATCGTCAAGAATGAACCATTGCCACATACGAGCTTTCCAAGAACGACTAGCGAAAAAAAATGTGCAAGCTGCACGTTCAGGAAAGTCTGTGAAGACCTGAAAAATTTCGAATAAATTCGAAATTTAATTAAGAATGAAAAATTAAGAATTAAGAATGATAGATTTGTCTTAGTATGAACTATAGTGGATATATATTGTAGGGGACGGTCGCGACCGTCCCTTACGCTATATTTGTTTTTTTAATCTTGGATGAAATGCGGGAAGACTTTGATCTTGTCACTTTTTATCTTGTAGGACGAATGGACAATGTCCTGCATAAATTCTGATGGAACGAGGAAGGTATCTACTGTTTTTTTCAATCGTTTTTTTAATAGTCGTAGTGATGTATATTTTCCTACGATGGCGAGATTTTCAAACGGATTTGCTGTCGGTTGTGAATCTATGAAATTTTTTAGCGTCAATGGTGTCTGTATCTGGCTTTCGTTCTTTAATGCGCTTGGAAATGGCGTAAAATATCATAAGTCATGGAACATCATCCATTTCTTTGCTGGAGTATTCCTGGTGGCTCGGATTGGCATCCGACCAAAATATCTCATGACGCTATTGTATCGGATGAGATCCGGCTTCATAGCTTTTACTTTGCGATGGAGTCTGATTGCTTCCCAAAAATTCAATATAGCTGTCGCCATTCCTATATATTTTATCAACTTTGCAAAAATCCCTTTTGGTGCTTTGATACCGAAGAGCTCTACTATATAGCCGTGTGGTTCGAGTATTGTTTTGACATCGTTGATATACGTCTCTATCCCTCAAATTCTATTAGTAAAATCTGAGACTATCAGGATTTTTTTGACTTTTTTGCCTGCGAGCGCGTGAAAACGGACTATCCGTCTATCTTTGGTATAGTCGTCCACCGGCTCTTTTTCTACGTGGATGGTATGCAATTTATTTATCAGACTGTAGAGCTTTTGTCCTGTCGTGTGTCATAGCTGATGGGTTAAATCCAAATCATGCTCTACAAAACTCTTTAGTCCGCCTCTCGCATATCCGATAGGAGTGAGTCCTCGTTGCAAGGCATTCAATGCCGATAACCCGAAAGATTCCAGACATTCTGATGGGATGAGCGCGTATTGGCAGTTATCCACGTATCTCTTGATAGTCGCGATATCTTGTCGTCAGAAAAAATGGATATTTGTATGAATTGACGCCAGTTCCTGTATCTTCTTTTCTCTACTTCCTGATCCGAAAACGAAGAGTTCAAATGGTAGTTCTTCTCCTGTTTCTTCGTACAGCTCAATCAGTTCGATGATAGCATCGAATCCTTTTTCTTTTTCTAATCTGCCGAAATATAATAGACCTAGCATTATTTTTTCTTGGATAAAATCTTTGTCTTTTTCTCTCTTCGTTCCTGTACTTTGCCATGGTGGCCACTGAGCAACACTTTCGGAACTTTCATTCAATATACTTCTTCTGGCTTGGTATATTGTGGATATTCGAGATTCTGCATATTCTGCTTTACACTATAGCTTTCGTCTTGCCAGCTAATCTCTTCTTTGATGACTCACGGGATGAGTCTGGATATTGCTTCGATCATGACCATAGCTGGAGTTTCTCATCCGAGCGTGATGAACTGTCCGAGAGAAATTTTTTGGAAGTTTTTCTTATATTTTTTTTTCATATATTGTTCGAAACGATAGTCTATGCCTTCGTATCTGGTGCAAATGAAAATAATATCTTTGACAGTGCTCAAGCTGTGAGCGGTCTTCTGTGTAAAGGTGTCTTTGGATGGACTTGGTAGAACTATCACAAACCCTCCTTTGTTTCCTCCCTTATCAGGGAGGCCTTTAGTTTTTTTTATTTTTTTGATGATTGATTCGACGGAATCTATTGCTGGTTTTGCTTTCATGAGTAATCCTGCTCCTCAGCCGCAGATAGTGTCATCAACTGTTTGATGTCTATCTGGACAGAATTTCCTCGGATTGACGAATGAGAACTTCAAAATTCACTTCTTCTGTGCTTTCTTAATTAGTGAAGTTTCCAAAAAACTCTTGAAAATATCTGGGAATATGCTGACGATGTGGATATGCATACTAAACAAATAATTGATAAATGCTCGTTTCACTTGCGATAAAAGGCCTTCGGCCGATAAAAATTGTTGGTTATTATCTGTTTAGAATCATTTTGCTATGTACTGCACCAGTCTGATGATGACATAGGAAGAGACGACGATGAGCAATCCTATGAGCGATCCTATGATGCCTTTTTTCGCTGCATCAGGGCTTTTGCCTGAGCTTGCTGCCAAGATATACATGATTCCTGATACTACTAGAGCTATCGTCACGACTGTTCCTATGAAGAAAGTCGCTGAAAGCACAACGTCCTGGACGAACAATCCTACCGAAGTCGGATCATCTTTGTCTCTGACGCTTTGTCTGATGCCGAGCGTATCGTAGATATTAAGCTTGCATTGTCCTTGTACGAGTAAGTCCTCATTGCAGGTAATGCCCATAACAGATTGAGGGGTGGTAGTATTACCTGATAATCCTTTTAATCTTTGTTCTAATTCTTCTTTAGTTGGTACGTTTTGACATGATACTGTCGTTGCCATTGATGTATTAAAAAACAATGAACATGTGCAATCTTCTTGATTATCTGATCGTTGTGCAATTCATCCTGCGTTTCCACAATTTTGTGTTAATGCTTGTCATCCCGCACAATTTTGTAAGTTTGTATTTTTTATGCACGGATCTTCCACTCAAGCTGCAAAAGAAATATTGCTGCTTAAAAATATTCCTATCAGAAGAAAAGCGATTATTTTTTTCATTTTTTCATGTTATAGACTAAAGGTAGCCGAACAATAGCCAAAAAATCTGCCGAATGATGGCTGTGGCTTAGTTATATCAATTCTGCTTGATTTTGCAAACTAAGATGCTTACCCTCTAGGTATGAAATCATTGACTGATTCACTTAGAAAAACTTTAGCTCACAGGCATATGGGCCATCAAATGGTCGGGGCGGTTGCATTGAATACCGTCAGAGATTTTCTTGGTGTCCAAAAACATATCACCTCTGTAGATTCTGTTACTTCTCTTGATGATCTCGGTGAACATGATACGTTTGTTGAATATGTAGATGATGCATCAGGTCTAGAATGATATGTCAGGTTCAAAGTTCTTTTTCTTAAAACAGATGATCAAGCGCTCAAGATAAAGATTTTCCAGCAAAAAAACCAGATCTTACACGAGGTAAATCTGGCTTTGGAAAAGATCGGGTATAGGACTAGGGTGGAGGAGCTCCGCCTGAAAATATAGTTTTTTTTATGCTTCTGGATTCTTTTCTTCTCCTTCTTCCAAAACGTAATTGTTGAGGATGTCGTTTTTGATGCTCTCCAAGAGTGCTGGATAATTGTTGAGCTTCTGACTCAATACTTGGTCTATGTATGTTTTATCTTCGCTTGCTACTAATTTTGTCATCTCTTCTTCGGTCAATATGCTTTCCGCGATATCAAACAATCCTTCTTCCATCATCTCATAGAGTGCGTCTTTATCTATCTCCTCTTGTCCTTGATCATATTCTGTAATATACTTGTGGATATAATTGACGGTTTCTTGTAGTGTTTTCATAGTGTGTAATAGTTAATAGTGTAAAATCCTTAGAGGGTTATGAATGTCCTTTTATATTTTTTGTGATAATAGTCCAATCTATCTTCGATGGCTTTGATAGTTTGATTGTCTGCTTCTGATGTGCCTTTTTTGCCCATTTTCTTCTTGAGATTGTCGAGAAAAATTTCTTTTTGCTTAGCAAATGTCTCATCAAGCTGTTTATGATTTCTTATACTGAAATAGTTGCGAATCCTTTTGACTCCCATACTGATTTTTCCTCCTTTAATAAATTCTGTCTTGGCTAAAAAATATTTCAATCCTTTGATTTCATCATCTCCTATTTTGTTGAACTTCTTTATGGTTTTGTTTAATTTTCTGCGAGTGTGAAGGTTTCTTACAAAAGACAATCCTGGTCATTGAATTTCTGTTCTTCCATCTACAATTTGTTTTTTCGCTAACCATGCGTTTATCCATCTTGTCTTGAGCTTTATGATTTTTCCATCCTTGTATCCATCTCCTGTATTGATGTATGTTGGTACTGGTCATATCTTTTCTTCTAGGTCTTTTTTTTGTTCTTGTAAATTTTTTATGTCATTTTGTAATGCTTTGATTTTTTCTTCGTTACCTGTTCCTTTTTTTTTCTCTTCCAAAAGCTCGTCCAATTTTTTTGCATTCTCTTTGTCTAATTCTTCTATCTTTTGTTCTTTTTCGGATATTTTCTTGTCTTTTTCTTGAATTTCTGTCTCTTTTCCTAAGAGATTTTTCTTTAGTTTTTCTGCTTCTTTTCCCTGGAGTCTTTTTTGTTCGGTCAATTCGTCAATCTGTTTTTTATGTTCTTTCTCCTTTTTGTTGGCATCTTCTTTTGAAAGCTTGCTCTCTGCGTTTTTTTTTGTTTTGAGTAAACTGGAGATGTTCCCCAATATAGCTATTTTATCGTCGTTACTCATTGTAGTATCTCCCAAAGCCGAATCTTGGAATGTGAGCAATTCATCCATCGAATAGTCTTTTGCGATAGTTTCTAGATCCTTTTTGCTGAGTTTTTTGTTCTTTTTCATTGAAAGGATGTTATCGATTTTTTTATTGAGATCGCTTATCGATACTGGTGTTCCTGATGGTCATCCTGATAGTGCTCATTTAGCCATGTTGTTTTTTTAATGGGTAAATTTTTTATGATTCTATAATCTATTTATTAAATTTTGTACGTCTTCTTTCTCTTTTTTTTCTTTCTTTTTTGCTTTTTCTAGATCATTTTTTGTTTTTTCGATTTTTTTCTGTATTTCCTTTAATTGGTTCTCTGCTTCATTCAATTCTAATTCTTCCCTTTTTCTCTCTCTTTTCGCTTCTTCATATTCTTTTAATTCATCAGCAGTTTGGGTGTTGTTTTGCTCTAAAATGTTGGTGAGATTCCTTAATGCATCTTCTTCCTTTTTTTGCGCTTCTTGTAGCTCTTTTTGCGCTTCTTCTAGCGATATTGCTTTTTCGTTTACGATTTCTTTCTTGTCTTCAGTGTTTTGGATAGCGATGTCATATTTTTCAGAAGCTTCGGTAACCGGTGATTTTTTGATATCATCTCCACAGCTTGTAGTTGTTACAATACCTAATATCGCTGCTCCGTATTTCGCTTTATTGAGTAATCGCTTACTCCATATTGTTACTTTATTCTTTTTTCTTTCTAATAATTCTTGATCTTTTTTATTCATTTGGATGTGACATAAGAATAAAATATATTCATTATTGATAATTATACCCAGAAAAATTTTTTTGTCAAAAAAATGGGCACTTTTTTCGTGTCCGTACCTATAAAATCGTTGAAAATCGAGGAATTTTGTGGAAAATTGAGGAGAATCGGCGTAAAATCCAGGAAATTTGATGTAAAATTCAGTGAAAATTGTTGTTTTTTATTTTCGTTCCTTGCTCATCTGTTTTTTTCTATAGGAATTAGCAAATCTATGCGCTTCGTCTCTAGCTTTTGTGAGCGTTTTGTCTGCCTGATCGTAGACTAGCGGAATTTCATGGATGTTGAGATTCTTATCGAAAGTGTAGATGGTTTCGGAGACAACCCCCTTTTCGTTTTTTCCCCTATCAGGGGAATTCTTAGTTTTGCCTATTTTTGATTTATTTCTTGCTTCACCTTTCCCCAAAGAAACAATATCTATCTGATTCACTATTTCTTTTCGTTGGGGATCCTTGCATAATTTCTTCACGACATTCAGCTGACCTTTTCCGCCATCTATAATGAGGAGATCGGGCATTTCACCTCCGTTTTTTTGTCTGCGTTCTAGGAGCTCTTGAAGCGCCTCATAGTCGTCCGATTGTTTGCTGTGAATTTTGTATCTGCGGTATCATTTCGCGTAGGGGAGTCATCCTACAAGGCATGACAATCATCCACTTGCTCGGCTTCCGCCAAGATGGGAGATATCGATGCATTCGATTCTGTATGGCACTTTTTTGAGCTTGTATCTATCTTTGAGCGTTTTCATGAGGTCGTTGATGATGACGGTTCATTCCTGCATCGAATTGGAGATGATGTAGGATTCGAGAAAATTTTCGGCGAGTTGAAGGAGTGGCTTGGTGAATTTACCAACCCCCTTTTCGTTTTTCCCCCTATCAGGGGAATTCTTAGTGTTTCAGATTATTATAGTTTCATTTTTGTTCTTTTGTATGATTCATTCGCCGAATGTTCTTTGTAATGCTAGTTCGAGACTATCTTCTTCAATGTCGTTCACTTGTTCCTTGCTTGTGATGACGTCTATGAGTTTGCCTTGTGTGAAAACGAGGACGGTGTAGAGATGTTGTGTCCCGATTGTCTTGATCAGCGCCAGATATCCGTCTTTTTTTTCTGGTAATACGACATCCTGCTTTTCTACAAAACCTTGGATAGAGGTGTAGATGTCTCTAAGTTGTGCTGCTCGTTCGAAGTTCTCTTGCGTGATTGCTGTCTCAATCTGTCCGTGGATTTCGTGCTCGATGGGTTTGGTGTTTCCTTTAAAGAAGGAAATTATAGTGTTCACGATAGTTCTGTAGTCTTTACCAAACCCATCTTCGATTCTCCCCTTATCAGGGGGGTTTTTAGTCAATTTACATCGGCCGCGACAGAGTCAGAAATAATAGTCGGAGCAGAGTTTGCCTTGTTTAAATTGGGTCGTCTTGCAGCCTCTGAATTTCAATATTTGTCTGAGGTATTGTAAAAATTTTTTCAATTGGATGGTGTCGTTTTTTGGACCGATATATATTGCGCCATCGTTGTTTCTTCTTTTGGTCAGTATGATTTGTGGAAATTGTTCTTTGGTGATTTTGATATAGGTGTAGCTGTTGTCCGCTTTCAATAGGTTGTTGTAGAAGGGCTGATGCTGCTTGATGAGATTATCTTCCAGATAGAGCGCTTCGCTTTCGTTTTTTACCGTGAGGAAGTCCACTTTCGTGGCCTTGGAAAGCATCTCCTGTTTTCGGAGTGAATTCGGTGAAAAATATTGTGTCAGTCTTTTCTGGAGATTCTTTGCTTTGCCGATATAGAGAATCTCATCTTTCCTGTCTTTGAACAGGTAGACGCCAGCCTGAGTAGGTATTTTGCTGATATCTGGGGTGAACACGTGTATTAATTTTAAATTTTAAATTTTAAATTTCCCCTTTCGAGGACAAGTAAATTTTAAATGATGGTATGGTCTTTTTGTGGACTATTGTTAGGTATTCATAAAATAGTGGATAAGGTGTGAAATGCAAGTGTTGTTGAAGTTAAAATTACTGAAGGAAATTTGCGCTGATAACAAAAAATCCCGCTGATGCGGAATTTTTTGCCCCGTAATATATGTCCTTGATATTATTTCTTTGATTTGATGAGTTCGTAGACACCTTTTTCGACTCTTCTGAAAAGATCTTTGTATTTCTGAAGATTCAACATGACTGTGTTTGGACTTACCATTTTTTCTTTCAACATTTCTTTGCATAATTCCTTGACGTTCATAGCTCTATCGTTTCTTTCGAAGATTCTTACCAAGATTTCCTTGACCATACCACCTTCATATCCTCGTTCTTTCAATCCGTAGATTCCTAGTCCTAGGTTTACAAACAAATCATTGTTTTTTACTAATTCATTATGTACGGTATTGATCTTAACATTTTTTGCTGGGAATCGTTCCATAATCTTTGCTGGAAGCTCCTGGTAGTGAACTGGTTTATTGATCCTTCTCATTGTGTAGAGAATTTTCAACTTGATAGTCTTTGGATTGACGTCTGCGAATGTTGGTAAACCGATCTTTCCATCGAATACGTTGATTTCTCTGATAGAATCGAAGAAGTTTACATAGAATAAATCATTCTTCATATAATGTACGTCTTTGTAATCCTTAGCAAAGTTTTCTTTCATCTGTCCGATGAATTCGTAGAGATCTTGGCTCTTGTTTCTTTTCTCGAAGTAAGCGCTGATTGTGAGGACCATCTTGGTCAACAAATCTTCGTACAATGGTTCGAGATAGAATGCCTTGTTTAAATATTTATTTCTCTTGAGATATGTAACATCAAAGTCGGAAACCAAAATAAGTTTAAGCTCTTGTTTGGAGAACTTGAAGATATTCTTGTTTACTAATTTGGAAATCAATACGTCCTCGCAAAGCAAACCTCCATGTACGTCGAGGATTTTTTTAGCTTCTTGAAGTACTTCCATGTAAGTTTCGTTGCCTACGATCAGTCTTCTGAATCTCATGAGCGCTTGCGTCTCTATTTGTCTGATTCTTTCTCTCGTCAAGGAGTATTCTTTTCCAATCCTCTGAAGTGGTGTCTCTTTTGATCCATCGAGACCGAATTTTTTCATGAGGACTAATCTTTCTTTCGGTTTGCAGTATATCAAAATGTCTTTGAGGTTTGTTTTCTCAATATCCACTTTAAGCTTCTTGTCATCCATTTTTACATTGAAGTTCATAGGATTGCAATTTATTAGGTAAAATAAGAGAAAATTAGTGTAAATTTAACTGTTTTAGTTAATAAGAATTTGCTCCGTAATGTCAAGAGATTGTTCCGATATTTTTCCAGACCTTTCGGCTTGTGTGGGACTGGTTAAACATTGAATTTGAAGATGATACAGTCGCCATCTTGTACGATATAGTCCTTTCCCTCTAGCTTTAATAATCATTTTTCTTTTGCTTTGGCTCGAGAACCAGAGTTTACGAGATCGTCGTATTTTACTACTTCGGCTTTTATGAAGCCTTTCTCGAAGTCTGTATGGATAGCTCCGGCTGCTTGTGGGGCAGTGGACCCGATCGGGATAGATCGACATTTTGTTTCCTTCTCTCCGGTAGTGAAATAATACATCAATCCGACCTTTTCATATCCTAGTTTGATCAGATCATTCAATGTCGGAATCTGCACTACTTTATCTATACTCACCAATTCTCTGATGAACTCATCTTTTTCTTCATCATTCATATCCATCATTTCTGATTCTAATTTTGCACAGACGATGGCTACTGGACTCTGTAATTTTTCCATATATTCTTCGGCTATCTCATGTGCGTATGGAATATCGTCCTGTCCGATATTGATCGCGTAGACAATCGGTTTCGTTGTCAGGAAGTTGTACGATTTTAACAATTTTTCGTCGTCTTTGGTCAGTTTGGATTTTATATCATGGGCGATTTTTCCTTGGATCAAAGCTTGCTGAATTTCTATCAGGATTTCTGCTGCTCTTAGATCGTCTTTGTTACCTGTCATTTTTGCTCTCTTTGCGAGATTTGGTAGATTCCTATCTATCACTTCCAGATCCGCGAAGATCAATTCCGTGTTGATGATTTCTACGTCTCTTACTGGATTTACTTCGCCTTCTACATGTACGACATCGCTATCTTTGAAGTATCTCAGCACTTGTACGATGGCATCCACTTCCCTGATATGGGAAAGAAATTTATTTCCTAATCATTCTCCTTTGCTGGCACCTTTCACGAGACCTGCGATATCGACGAACTCTATACTTGCGTATACTTTCTTCTTCGACTGCGACATTTCAGATAAAACATCCACTCTTGGATCTTTGACATCTACTATCCCTACATTCGGATCGATCGTACAGAATGGAAAATTCTCCGCAGGAGCAGAGTATGATTTAGTGAGTGCATTGAAGAGCGTGGATTTTCCTACGTTCGGCAATCAGACGATTCAGATTTTCATAACTATCGATAAAATGATAAATGCGCTTCGCGCGATAAAACGATAAAGGGATATGGAATTGATGTGTGATTACAAATTGTATTTAATTTATTTCGATATCGATGTGTTTGACTTGCGGAAATTTTTCTTTGATTTTCTTTTCTATCGTATCGATTTTTGCTCCGATGACTCTTGGGACTCTTCTTGTATAGTCGATACAGAATTCCAAAAAGTCGTTGTATTCTTCTTTGACTTTCTCATATTCATTTTTCAAAAAATTATTTCTGTTGATCTCTTTTAGTAGTCCTGTTCCGTTGCATTCTATTTCGCATTTGATGCGGTAGGTATCCATATCCAGCATTGTGGATTTAAAATCCAATACTTTGTCTATGATTTCATCTTGCAGCAATATCTCTATGATGCCTTCTTTGACTTCTCATGGTATTGCTTGTCCTATAAGGAACTTGCTGTTTTTCCTTATAAGCGTGATCGCTACATATGCAAGAAGTATTCCTATGATTATCGATGCTATAGAATCTCGTGTAGAATCTTTTGTAAAATATGAAATAGTTAATCATATGCTTGCCACTACTATTCCTATTACTGCTATGATGTCTTGATATGCTACAGCCAAGGTAATTGGATCTGCATATTCTATAATTTTTCCCCATTTATTATCTTGTCTATTCTTTTTTATTTCTTTCGTAGATACGATGAGAGTAATGATAGACATGATGCATGATATACCTAGTATGAGAAATGTCCGGATATTGATTTCTATACTACTTCCATACGCTAGATTGTGTATCCCTTTATATATTGTTACACTTGCTCATACAAAAAATATTCCGCATGCAGCGATTATGCCTCGCAAAAATCTTTCTCTTTTGTGTCCGTAGATAAATGTACTGTTGGCTTTTTTTTCGGAGCGTCTTACTCCTATGATAAGTAAAGCTTGATTGGAAACATCAGCCATGCTATGTATTGCTTCAGAAAACAATGATGCTGATCCTGACATAAAAAAACCTATGAATTTGATGATACAAATAATGCCATCTCCTGCTGTTGCTATGATTGCAGGTATCCATCATGTAGGAGTTTGCTGTTTATCCATCATTATATCTTCACTATATAAATTTCCTTGCTCTCTTTTCTTGTGGATTGTGGCTTCAGTGTCTTGATGTGTTTGCCTCCGAAGGTATCTTTCATTTCTTTGATAAATTCCTCAAATCCTGGTCCCATAAATAGCTTCATGACGAATTTTCCGTCTGGTTTCAAGAGCTCCTTGATCATTCGTTTCATATCATTGATCAACTCGAATAATCTGATTGCATCGATGTCTTTTGCTCCTGTTGTATTGGGTGCCATATCTGATTGAATGAGATCGACTTTTTCTATGTTATTTTCTTTCAATAGTTTTTTGATATTTTCTTCATCAGTGATGTCGGCGACGTAGGTCTTTACGTTCGGAATATTGAGGTTTACGTCCTTGAGGTCGAATCCGATGATTTTGAAATCAGATATCTTATTTTTTCTCATCTGGTTCACAGCGTATTGCATCCAACTCCCCGGCGCACATCCTACATCGATGATTGTTTTCGTTCCTTTATCGAAAAGATGGAATTTCTCTTGGATTTCCTCGAGTTTGAAAGCACTTCTCGCCTTGTATCCTTCTTTTTTTGCTTTCTTGAAATAATGGTCCTGGAAATTGAATTTGAATGTCATGATTAAGGGGTTAGAATTTAGAATTGAAAATTGAGAATTGAAAATTGAGAATTGAAAATTGAAAATTAAGAAACGAATAGCATTTTCCAATTATTTATCTTCTTAAAATTTTTATCTATCTCTTTAGTGGATAGAGTGTTTTTAGCTTATCCATTTGTGTCTTTAAAACAATTTATTTTATGATAAACTTCTGTAGCTCTTTTTTTGTTTGTTTATAGTCTGGACAAAATGACGCTACAAGATCTCGAAATTTTTTGCTGTGATTTTTTTGTTTTAGATGACAGCATTCGTGGATGATGACATATTTGATATATTTTGTCGAGAGATGAACAAGATCGAGGTTCAGCGAAATTTTTTGATCATACGTACAGGATCATCGTTTGGAGGTAGTTTTTCTGATTGAAAGTTTTGTGTGTTTGATTCAAATTTTTTCGCTATACGTGAGGATGAATGGTGTTGCGTATTCTTCCAGGATGGATTTCAGTAATTTTGAATTTGAAATCTTAAATTTGGAATTTGAAAAATGCTTTGGATACTGTTTTTTTACGTCTTCCATGGGCACTTGTTCACCGAAGAGGAGTATCGAATCTTGTTGGATAGGATCTATATGCGTTCTTTTGTTGTAGCGTTGGAGGAGCTGCTCTCATTTTTTTGTCAGCTCGTCGATGAAATATTGATCGTTTTTTTTGTATAGCGGAATAGTGATCAGGAGTTTACCGTCCTTATCTATCCTTGCATAGCCGTGGCGAATATGTTTGTATTCTATCTGCATAAACGCGTAAACGAAAAAATGAATAAACGATAAAATCGACTATATGTTTTGGTGTGGTGAAGGCAATGATATTTTATTGCATTCTTGTTTTGAGATAGATCAAAAATTTTTCTATGTCATTTACTTTATCCAATTTTTTCTGTATTTTCTGAACTTTTTTTTCGTAAATTTGTTTGTAGTCTTCAATTATTTTCGTGTCGTTTGTTAGTAAGACATGTCTTGGTATCTGTTGCTGCTTTGTTCTTTCTATTTTTATTTCGTTTTCAAATATTTTTTTTCTGTTGTTTATTTGTAGTAATACTTCATCAATGTTTGCTTTGCTTTGTGCTAATATCAAGGTAATCAACTCTTTTTTGTTCTTTGTTTCTTCTAATTGATGCAGTGAAATTTCCTTTGATATTCTGGATTGATGTTCTATATCTCCTTTCATATCTTCGGCTTTACTCTGGTTTTTTATCCATACTGTTGGAATCTCTTTTAAATATTCAAATACTGATTTATCTGATTGAATTTTTCTCATTTTTTGTTTTTGTTCTTCTTTGTATGTTTCTATTTCCATATCTTCTTCGTTTTTTGTAAGTCATGTTATCTCTGCAATAATTTCTTCATCTCTTGGATAAACTCCAATCATATGCTCTCATTCTTGTTTTTCGTAAATATCTTTTTCGTTTATTTCTCCTTTTTCTTTCCGTGTCGATTTTCAAAAGTCTATGACGTAGACTTCTCCGGTAGGCGTAATCATGATGTTTCTCGGATTGGATCCATCTCTATGATATACTCCTTCTTTGTGTATTTCATGCAAAAATCTCTTTAGCTCTTCCTTGTACTTTTTTCCTTGTTCCGGTGTAAATAATTTAATTCGTTTCATTTCTTGATAGTATTTTTTTTGTGTCTGCTCAATATCTTTTGAGCTCATAGGATTGAGATTTAGCATTTTGAAAAATGCTCCTTCTGCTTCCATATCGCTTTCGAATTCTCCTGTAGGTATATTTCGTTTTTTGAATATTTCTTCTAGTTCCATCTGATAGAGCGTCTTTCCGTTCACAAATTCCATGATGATGAATCTTTCTGTACTATTGAGTGTCACTACTGCTTTAAGTTTTGGTACCTTGACTATTGAATCCGACATTGTTGTGTCGATGATATCTTCTACCTTTTTGTGTATTTTTCGTTCGTTGTCTGGATTGTTATCGTATCTTTTTTTTGCTGCGATATACTCTTTGAAATTTCCGTTTTCGTCCTTTATCCTGATTTTGAAGATCACTCATTCCGATCATTTGGAATGCCGATCTTTGTCGAGATCCATCTCTTCCAATCTTTCTATGATTTGTTCGGTTTCATACTCGGTGAGTTTGGAATGTTCGTAATTTTCATGGATATTCAAATTCTTGATCAATTCCTGTGTGGTTGATTTTCTCTGGTTTTTTATCGTATCAAGTATATGTGGTTCTGTAACCTTTTTATTGAGCTCGTCTAACCCCATGTGGTAGTGATGGAATAAAAATATATATTAAGTATATTCTCGAAAGCTTTATTGTCCAAAAACATCTTTCTTTGTTCAATAAAATGTGTTGACATTTATTTCTTTTTCAATATATGTACGTTCCAAACATAAAAAAATTTACCCATGGCAAATATCGTTGCCTTACGGCAGTATGGGTGTTCATTCGGTATTGCAGATGAGGTGTATGTCGTTCGTGAACGTGATATCACCAAACAATTCCTCAAGAAAATCCTTGATAAGATGTATGAGGCGAATACTTCGTCTCCTCGTGAATTCTTCTCTAGACACAAAATCTGTTTCCTTTCGGATGAACCCACTTATCAGAAACTTCTCTCCGCTTTGATGGAAGAATCCAAAAACCTGTAAGCGTTTCTACTTACAGGTTTTTTTTAAAACCTGATCTTAAACATATCACTTAGGTACGTCATAAAAAAACTTCAGGGATTTTTTTTGTTTTTAAACAAAAAACCCACCAATGAAGGCAGGTTTCTTTGTGTATTTGGATCCCGTAATTTTGCGGGATAATTTCGATGTCGTAAAAAATCTCACTACTTCAATTTTTTACTGTGTATCAATTATTTACCGTATTTGCTTGTTCCAGCCATTTTTTCTTCGATTCTTAATAGCTGGTTGTATTTAGCGATTCTGTCTGTTCTAGATGCAGAACCTGTCTTGATGAATCCGGTATTCAATGCTACTGCTAAGTCTGCGATGAACGTATCTTCTGTCTCTCCTGATCTGTGGGACATGACCGCAGTCATTCCGTGTTGTTGAGCCATGCGTACACAGTCAACAGTCTCTGAAACCGTTCAGATCTGATTTAATTTTATCAAAATAGAATTTGCTAATCCCTTTTCGATACCCATTTGCAATCTCTCTACATTTGTCACGAACAAATCATCACCGACCAACATTATCTTGTCTGTTAATGCTAGTGTTAGCGCTTTCCGTCCATCAAAATCATCTTCTGCCATTCCATCTTCGATAGAGATGATAGGATATTTTTCTACTCGAGATTTGTACAATTCTACGAGTTCGTTGTAGTTCAATGTCTTACCTTCTCCTTCGAGTACATAGTTTCCGTCTTTGTAAAATTCAGAAGCTGCACAATCGAGTGCTAATTTAATCTTTCCAGTGTATCCAGCTTTTTCGATTGCTTGCATGATGACTTGCAAAGCTTCTTCATTGGATCCAAGATTTGGTGCATATCCACCTTCGTCTCCTACTCCAGTATTGTATTTTTTCTCTTTCAAAATTTTCTTTAAGTGATGGAATACTTCAGCTCCCATCCTCAATCCTTCGGTGAAATTAGGTGCTCCTACAGGTACGATCATGAATTCTTGGATATCTACGTTGTTGTCTGCGTGAGATCCACCGTTCAAAATGTTCATCATTGGGAATGGCAAGGTGTTTCCTTTATTTTCTCCTACATATTCGTAGATCCATTTATTCTCTGTCTTGGCACACGCTACGGTGAATGCCATAGAGGTTCCCAAGATTGCGTTTGCTCCGAAGTTTGATTTTGTAGGTGTACCGTCAAGTGCGATAAGTACTTGGTCAAGCGCTCTATAGTCAGCGAATTCTTTTCCGATGATTTCATCCTTGATAGCTGTATTTACATTGTTTACAGCAGTAAGTGTCCCTTTTCCTAGATATCTGCTAGCGTCTTCATCTCTTAATTCGAGCGCTTCATGGACTCCGGTGGATGCTCCTGATGGAACGATGGCTCTTCCCATGATGCCATTATCCAAAGTCACTTCTACTTCTACTGTAGGATTTCCTCTTGAATCCAATACTTCGCGCGCATGCACGTCCATTACTTTATACATACTTTATAATTAAAGAATTAAAAAATTACGAATTATGAATTGTGAATTACGAATTGCTTATAGTTTTATATCTTTTTTTTGCAAGAAAAACTATATCACTTTATTGGAAAAATAGCATTGACATTATTTTTCTTATATTTATAAGAGAGCTCTGACATTTTTATATTGTACTTCTGTTCTTATGGACAAATTTAGAAATCAAGCTGATTCGGAAAATAAAAATTCTACTGAAATAACAAATTCAGAACAGCGTACGCCTGAGAATTTATTAAATCGTTCTTCCAATCCTGGCATAAATAAAACACCAACTGATATCACTACTACTGCCAAAAAAGATATCAATTATATTTTTCAACTCAA
Organism: uncultured Candidatus Peribacteria bacterium; assembly: GCA_964560855.1. Taxonomy (GTDB): domain Bacteria; phylum Patescibacteriota; class Gracilibacteria; order Absconditabacterales; family Absconditicoccaceae; genus CAJBLF01. The sequence continues at coordinate 50,726 of CAZLLU010000003.1, forward strand.
TGTCACTAAGAAGAAACTCGAGACTATTCAAAAAAAGGTTGAAAAGTTGTTGGCTACTTCTGCTGGATTTGAAAATGAACTCAATGATAAATATGCATTACAGCAAATGTTTGTCAAACAATACTATGCTTTGGATTTGAAATACAAGAGAAATTTCATCGAAGTTACTCAAAGAATGGCTTCTTACGGTATAGAAGATCCAGGTGTCCTTTTGGACCCTGCCAAGCGTGATGATTTCCTTAATGCATATATCGATAATTGTCAGATCATTTTAAATGATCAGTTCTCTACTGAACTAAACACACATTCAACTATCATCGAAAATGATTCTCCTGAAGAGATAAAAAATAAACAACAAGCGCTTGATGCAAAAAAAGAGGAACTTGATAAAACATTACCTGATTTGCTGACACAAGAATCTGAAAGCATGGCAAAAATATTGGATGATCTTGCTGAATTCTATTTTAACGTTCAGGTAGAAGCTACTGTTCTTAATCAAAAAAAGAAAGATATAGATACTCTCGCTAAGGAGATGAATACGCTTCAGAAAAAATTCTCTGACATATCCAATCGCATCAAGAAAGAACAAGAAAAATATAATGAAGTAACTGCTCATGGGCTCTTGAAATCCTATGAAGTTTCTTGATCCAAAATTTCCATCAACGATATGATTGCTCATCCTTCGTTGGAGCTTCAGATGAAAAAGCTTATCGCTTTGTACAACAATCAGACTGAAGCGAAAAAATTCTGATTGTCATTACCAAAAGGTATCTTGTTTGTCGGTGAACCTGAGACCTGAAAAACTTTTGCGGCTAAAATGTTCGCTTCCGAAATCGACCGTAAGATGTACCATATCAAAGCATCTGATCTTCTTTCTGAGGATTCCACTGATCCTAATCAAATGCTCTATGTCATTTTCTATAGCATCATCGATCATGTCAATAAAAACAAGGAGTCCTGTGTTATTTTTCTGGATGAAATAGAGAAAATCATCGAAAGCATGTGAGAGTATTCTCAAGTAGAACAGAAAATCATTTCAAATACTATCATCAAAAATATCGTCAATATCCAGCAATCAAATCTTGATATCACCATTATCGCTGCATTGTCAAATAAGAATAAGATAGATCCAAGGTTTATGAAGCACGATCTTTTTGATAACCAATTCTATTTTGAATTACCAAAACCCGAAGAAAGAAAAAAGTTATTCGAACTCTATATTGCCAAAGCGGAAAAGCGCGCTGAGCTGGAACTTTTCGATAAAAATATTATTGATGACCTTGTCAAAAAGACTGAATGATTCTCTGCAGAATATATCAAACAACTCATCAATACCTGTGTCAAAGAATATCTTTATTTGTATCTCAATAAAAAAGCTTCTTTCGCTATCGACGAAACATTCATATGAACTGCTTTAGCAAAAATTGACGATACGAAAAAATTAAATTCTTCAGAAAATAATCCGATTCTTCGTAAAGAAAGGAGGAAAATCGTCTCTATGTTTATGACGAAAAATCCGATTTTTGGTATATCTGATACTGATACCAAGGAACAATCTGCAGCAATAAAGAAATTTATATTGGATCATACTGATACCTATTCAGATACTGATATGCATACACTCATGAATGCTCTTGTCGATGAATATCAAAGGAGAAAATCTGAATATCATAAGCAATCTCTCATCCAGAAAGATTCCATCCTCGATAAGATCCAAATGTTAAGAGAAGAAGATAAAACGAAAAAAAACGGTTTGTATCTTAATTATAGATAATTGGCGTCGCTTTTCATTTCTCAATCGGTTTTATGCGACAGAACAAATGTTGCTGTTTTTTACATTGCCGGTATAATTTCGATATAATGAAAGTTCTCAATGCTTTAAATTTTCATTGTATCTCAATTAAAAATCAATTTGAGAAAACTGATCAAAACCTTATATTCAATTACGAATTTTTAATTACAAATTTCAAAGTATCGGTTTCTATGTTCGTAATTCGTAATTTTTAATTGTTAATTGAATAGTATGTCTGCGACACTTCTCGACAAAGAAAATTTCAAAATAAACAGTTCCTCCCGAATAATCCAAGATGCTATTGGTATTCTCAATGGACAAAGAGTTTCCATCAAAGTAAAAATCAATCCGGAATGAGATATCTGGGAATATGTCAGTGGTGTCCCTGCGTGATTCATTGGTAAGCAGTTGTTCACCTATTCTGCAGCTTTGAGAGAAACACAGAAAGCTGGTAAATCATTGCCTGCTGATCAGCACGCATTGCATGACGCTATCGCTACGATGCCATGAGAAACGGAATTACAAAAATACAGAAATTATTTCGCTACAACAAAGGTCCAGCTCGTATGATGTTATTCTTCATGATCACATATATTTGACGATATCTGACAGCGAGCGTATTATCGGCTCGATGATGGTACTCGTCTCAATCTCAATAATGATACGCGAGGCGTAGCGAGAAGGGATGAAACGATGTGATATATGGTCAAAGTCATATAATTATTATATTGTTATTTTGCCTTTGGAGCTCTCATGGAGCTCTTTTTTGAATGATTCAACATATCCGCTATTGATCGCTATCTCACATTCGACTTCCTTGTCATATGTTTCGTTCACTATTTTTGCGTTAAACTTATTCACGATATTTCTCACAATAGGGACGAGGTCGAAATCGTAGCTGAATTTTATCGTTTTCAGTATTTCTGTTTCGATGATTTTTGCTTGTTCTATAACTTGTTTTGCACAGTCGCCATAAGCTTGGATAAGTCATCCCACACCCAGCAATATTCCTCCGAAATATCTCGTGATCACAATCAGAACATTATGTAATTCATGTCCTTGGATTTGCGCCAAAATCGGTTTTCCTGCCGTATTTGCTGGTTCGCCTTCATCGCTTTGCTTCAAATATTCGGGCGTGATTTCTAGGTTTCCGAAGAGATCATAATTCACTTGTGCGCCATAGCGGTAGGCGTAGCAATTGTGTGTCGCATCGCGATATTTTGTTTGTATCTCTTTTAGATATTTTTTCGCTTCTTCTTTATTTTTTACATGAAAAATGTTTCCGATGAATCTCGATCATTTGATTTTCGGAATCTCGTATTCGTGATGTTGTTCTATGGTTTTGTAAAAAAGCTTGGTCATGAAATATAATGAAAAATGAATAATGAAAAATGAATAATGAATAATGAAAAATGAATAATGAAAAATAAATAATGAAAAATGAAAGATTTGTTTTGATATGGACTATTGTGTTTTACGATAGTCTATTGTATTTTATGATAGTCTATTCCAGCGATACCATCATTCTTCATTATTAATTGTTAATTCTTCATTTGTGGACTATCTATCTCTCTATAACTTTATTACTGATGAAATCTATGAGAACTGATGGTTTCCCTCATCCTGTTCCTCCATCGATGATATAATCGACTTGGTCTGCTATTTCTTGTGGAATATTTTTGATGTCTATCACTACCGGTTCTCCTGAAATGTTGCATGAAGTAGTGATAAATGGTTTTCCTAATTTTTTCACAAATTCTTGTATAGGATGTTTGAGTATTCTTACGCCAGGTTGGGTATAATCGAAGATATACGTAATCCCGTGATAGGTGTTCAGATATTCTTTTAATTTATTGATATCTGATTCTGGATGATGCTCATATATCCAATCAAAATCCGGTGCGATGATCGAGAACATCTTTTTTTCATCTCTTTTTTTGATGGAAAAAATCTTCGCTATATTTTCAGGCGTATAAATGGCTCAGATGCCATAGATCGTATCCGTCGGATAGACGAATATTTTGCCTGCTTCTGCTTCCTGTGCATAAAAATCTTTTTGCTGGAGAAACTCTTCGAGAGCTATTGTTTTCATCGTTTTGTGCTATATAAATATGTTTAGAGATCTGTCTGGACTTTTACTTTGAATTCCGAGGTAATGAAGATAGTGAGCAATCCATGGAGGAGTATCCATACCGGTGTTAAACTGACGAATTTGAACATGTAGGGATTGTTTGCTACGGTCGTGGCTATCTTTCCTACAGATGTTATATTGATGCCATCCATTCCTAAAAGCACTATCTGTAAGGTAAGTACCATACTAATTATCGTGAGTGGTACGAAGATGATTTGCAACATTTTTTTGAGTGCTTCATCTCCTGGTAAACTGATGTGTATCTTTGATGTCCTATAGACGATCACCAACAAAACTATATAGACAATGAGAATGATAGTCATACTTCCGTTGTCGAGAAAATTCGCAAACTTTTCGTTGGAAAATCATAGTGTTGTGAGCTCTGGTGCACTTCTCATGGTATCGGTCCATAGTGTGATAGATTGTGATGCTGCTAGACAGATACTGCTGAGAATATAATTTCCTAGGATGATTCTGATCATCTTGTCGATTCCCATCGTAAAGGAAAAGATCGCTAATATTCCTACTAGGATGAGTATTCCGTATGTTATAAGATTCTCCGTCATGAGCTATGCCACTAAATAAAAATTTGTCTCAGGTTGTCTCAGATTGCTACATATTGCCTCATATTGCACTAATAAAGCCACGATCTGTAGCAATATGTAGCGGTTCGGTATGCCGGATTATGTGGCGATATGAAGCTGTGTGAATTTGTAGTCAGATGTGAATTGTTTTTTTTGTGATTTAGATTTTTTTCGTGAAAGGGGTCCGAAATTATTTATTGAAAAAGTTCTTGTGATGTATACATTCTAATTTAGTACTTTTATTTGTATCCAATTTGATGAGATTTTCAACCAGAAGATGATTTACCATCCGGGAGATACTCGTTATCATCGTAGTTATTTCTGTTGGTCTTTTGTCCGTGGTTGTCGTTCTCACTAATGGTATGAAATATGTCCAGAAGACGAGACAAAAAGTGGTTGCGTTGAATCTGGCGAGAGAATGAATGGAAGCTGTCTATCAAATCAGGGATACCAATCGGACGAGATGGGCGTGAGTCAAGGATGCCTGCCGGCTCAAAAAAGATCCTTTGACGGATGAATGACTTCCAAGATGCAATGATGACGCTCGGATATCTACAGGAAGCTATGTGCTTCAGCGTCTTGTAACCTGAGGACAGGAATATTTCGCTCTTACCTGACCTGTCATCCCTTTCAATCTTAGCGATGGCATCGATACTGGCGATTATCTTTATACACTCTGTCAGCAGAGTGGCTATCGGGATGCGTGTATATTGACTGTTCCTTCCACAAGCGAAGGAAAATATTTCAGGGAGATAGAAGGACTCGGATTATATCTCAAGGATGTGCCTACGACATGATGAGATTTGATTGTATGCACATGATCGCAATCTTCTTTGGATTGCTGAAACGCGAGAGCCAAAGAATTCCGTTTTTGCAGCAAGGTTACCTATATCGGTGACGGCACATGAGAGGTTAAGCTCTGTGGTGTGTTGACTAACTTCAAAGGAAAATAATTCTACTATAGATCCTATCATTTAAGGTTTAAAATTTAAAATTATTATTGGAATATGGACATCAAAATCCTCGAAAGATTCTTTAACTATGAAGCATTGACTCAAGATCCTCAAATAATTTTGGATAAGATTATCATGAAGGCTAAAAAATATCTTCCTGATGACCAGATCCCTCTTATTTATAAAGCATACGAATATGCTGCTGAAAAGCATAAGGATCAAAAAAGACTTTCTGGAGAACCATATATCATCCATCCATTGAGAGCTACAAAATTTTTGATGCATATGAATCCTGATCTGGAGACTATTCAAACATGTTTGCTTCATGATGTGATAGAGGACTGTAATGTCACTCAAAAAGAGATTGAGGAAGAATTTGGTGAAGAAGTTGGTCAGTTGTGTGAATGAATGGTTAAAGTCTCCAAAATCAAATATAAATGAGAAGATAGACATCTGGAAACACTCAAGAAAACTTTTCTCGCTATGGCTCGCGACTTGAGAGTTATTTTCGTTAAGCTTGCAGACCGTATTCACAATATCCAAACATTATCTTATCATCCCAATCCATCCAAAAGACAGAAAATAGCTCAGGAAACTATGAAGATCTATGTCCCTATTGCCAAGAGATTATGACTTTATCATTATCAGCTGTATCTTGAAAATTGATCTTTCAAGGCGTTGGATGAGGAGGCGTTCAATAATATATTCGATTATCTAAAAAAATATTTTGGTGAATGAGAAAAATATACAGAGAGAGGCATCAAGATACTGACTAATTTCCTTAAAGAAGAGGGTATAGAAAACTTCGAGGTTAAATGAAGAATCAAAAGCCCTTATAGGGTTTTCGAAAAACTTCAAAAAAGATATAAAACCACTGAGATCAGCAATGTTATGGATCTTCTCGCCTATAGGGTAATCACCAATACCGTGAGCGATTGTTATATGGTGCTCGGAATCATCCACAAACATTACACACCACTGATCAAGAAAATCAAGGATTATATCGCAGTGCCAAAATTCAATGGCTATCAAAGTATCCATACGACCGTATTATGAATGTTTCGTTTTCCTACCGAGATCCAGATTAGAACGCATGAGATGGATGATGTAGCTGAATTCTGAGTTGCAGCTCATTTTGCATATATGGAGCACAATGCTCCCGTCAAGGTTTCCGAGCAACAAAGTGAATGGATCAAAAAACTCCAGGATATCGTCAACAATTATAAGTCGCTCGATGATAAGGAACAATTCAAGAAAGAGCTCAATATAGAGATTCTTGAAAAACGCATTTTTCTCTATACTCCTCAATGAGATGTTATCGAATTGCCTGTGTGAAGCACCGTATTGGACTTTGCATTTTCCATACATAGTGATATCGGTCTATCGTTCAAAAATGCTATCGTTAATGGTGAAATCAAACCTATCAGCTACATTCCAGAGACTTGAGATGTGATCAAGATCAATACGTTCAAAAATAAGTATTCTGCAAATAAACATCGATTGGAGTTTCTCCATACTTCTGGCGCTAGAAACAATTTGACCAAATATCTCAAATCAGAACAGAAGGAACAGCTGATAACACAAGCCTTGTATGAACTCAATAAACATCTCAAGGATTTCTGATTGCCACTATTCCATTCTGCAAGCGACCAAATTAGCAAGAAATACTCCAAGGATGAAATAGAGAAAAAATTGCTTGCTATTCTCGACAAAAAAGAAACCTATGGACAACTTATAAAATCCGTCTATCCAAAAGAATTCGCTGCACAGAAGATGTCTGAATATACCTGACCTAAGCCTGTAGAAAAAGATCTCAAGGAACTCAGGGAATCTTTAGCCGTGGTAGTGGATGGTGATGATTTGATCAATTATTCCTTTTGTCATGAATGTAAACCTCAGCCTGGCGACAAGATTTTTGCGAAGACAGGAAGGGATGGTATCAGGATCCATGCAGTAGGTTGTAGAGGTATCAAGACCATATCTTTTGATAAACTTTTGGAAGCACATCGAGCAGGAGAACAAGAAAATATCTATAAGATCCAGATCGAACTCAATGTTTCCAGTAAGCAATGAAATATCATTGGCATGATGAAAATCTTCAATGATCTCAATATCCAAGTACTCAATGTTACTATGAAAAATCTTATGGAAAATATGAGTCTTTTTGCTTTCGAGACGGAGTTTGCTAATCCTGGTAAGATTGCCTTTCTCCTGAATAGCTTGAAAAAATATGATGATTCCCTAAAGGTGATGAAGAAGAAAATATCCTAAATTAATGAACAATGAATAATGAACAATGAAAGATTTGCTGAAATGAACTATTGTACGATGATAATAGTTAATTATGTGATGATTCATACATTCTTCATTCTTAATTTTTAATTATTAATTATTTTGTCATGGGAACATGAGTCGGTGTCGTACTTGATAAGTCTACATGGAGCCTTGCTTCGCTTTTTGGAGCAGAAGGTGTCGCTCTTTGGATAAATATTGTTGCGGTTTTTTTTATTTTTTTGCGAATTGTCGCAATCATCTGGACTACAAAAGATATCATCAATAGAACCAATAGTTTCAATCTGCAAGTCATTAGCATTATCATGGTCACGTTCCTAACTCCGCTTATCGGACTTCCTTTGTATTTCCTTGTCAGGCCTATTTCTTACAAGAGAGACAGAATACCTCGGAGAGAGGCGTGCGCTTCAAATCTCGTTCCTTGCTACAACTGTCATACCTTGAATGCAAAAGAACATGTTTGTTGTATCGCTTGCGGCGAGAGGCTTAAAGTGAAATGTAAGGAATGTGGAAATAACTATGCACATTCATTCGCGTACTGCAATATCTGCGGTGCACCAAATATAGACTTATAAAAAGAGTTCATAGTTCAGAGTTCAGAATTCAGAGTTCATAGTTCAGAGTTCAGAATTCAAAAATTATTTTACTCTGCACTCTACACTCTACACTCTTTACTCAAACAAAAGTATGTTCTTAGTCTTTACTCTCGTCCTCTTAGTTGTTGCCATAGGGATATTAGCAAGTGTCTATTCCGTTTTTTTTCCGTTTATGCAGAATCTCTGAACGGTACAGCAATATCATATGGCCTATTACGGAGCAATCTCTTCTGTGGAAAGAGCGGAGCTTGCGTTGAGATACAGGTCTCCGGGGTTCCAGGGATCTGGATGATTTCTTTGAATTGATTCTTATGGCCCTCCTAGCGATACGACTCCTGAGATTCTTTCCGGTACTGATAAATGACTTCTTTGGAATATCTGATCCAGGACTACAACGATCCCATCTTCAGGCATGGGGAATACTGATCCTATGCTTGCCGCTTCCGATAGCGCAGATTATAATCAGCTCTGATATACCTATCTTGAGACCTTGATTCTTGGATATGATAATCCTCCGGATGTTTCCCATTATTATAGTTGATGAACCTACATCTCGTATTTCAATGCCGGTGAAATCACAGGCGTATTAAGGTTGCCTCCAAAAATCCATGAGCTTTTCTGAGAAACGCCTTGAAAACTCTGTGATAGCGTTGTGGGGGATTGTGATCCTGATGGTGATGGTACTTATGATGATATTGCTGTTTCATGGTCTATGGAAGGATTTTATCAATGAGTGGGGTTCAAGATTTTTCCTACGATATCTGTCTTCTATTATAGTGGTATGCAGATCGATGAATATAAGGATAATGCGCTCAGGGAGTCTATCATCAATGATACGGGATTCATCAATTTCTATACTGCCCACGATTTTACGTTCATAAATCATGGTGCGAATATCTCGAAACATAATGTCGTCTCTGCACAGGCAAATGCTATAGAAACTGAACCTTTTTCAAATATACTTTCTAATTATTATTCCTGACTTCGTATTTCATTCGGTGCTGCTAATCTTTTCCGTACGTTCACCGGAGCTATCTATCCGTATCTCGAATATCAATTTCATTTTCCTCAAGAGATAGCAGATAGATTTTATACTATCCAAGGTAATGGTCGTGTAGGGGAATATGATGTCCAGATCTTATTGAAAAAACCGACCGTCCAATGAACAGTCGGCTGAGATTTTACGGTTATTTTTTAAAAAAAGATAAAATGATGAAATGATAAAACGATAAAATGATACATCGTTTTTTTTATTCTGTTTCTACATTTCTGGCACTAGGATTGGGGTCGTATGGACTAGGGCAGTCGCCGTCCATGTTTGATTGCGCGTTACATCGCGTGCCATCAACTCTTTTGCACATCGGTGTAGGTGTTCCGACGCCACTTAATTCTCCTCCTGCAATGACACAATATGCTTCTGCATAGTTATCGTAGCCAGTGACTTTCATTCCTCACTTAGGACAGTCTCCGTGATAGAATGCTCGTTCTTCGCATTGGCGATTGTCTTCAAAGTAGCAGACACCGTACTGACCGTTTTTGTTCTCTTTCATTTGAAGAGAGCCACCATTATCCAAGCAATAGATAGAAGCAGGATTCGCTATACCGATTTGAGTTTCTTGTTCCATCTCTACATTTTTTTCTAGCCGTCCCATTTTTCGGCTGACTAGCCGTAATCCTCAGCATACGATAATAACGATGAGGAGCGTCCAAAAAATTTTTTTCATGAACATATGGTAAAAAGATAAAATGATAGTGGTTATATTTTAGCGAAGATGATCATATAATTTTTCCCGTATTTCTTCGCACATTTCGGACAATATGTGTAGTGGATATAATATTCATCATTTTTCGGGATCTTCTTCCCTTGTTTTACGAGATAGTTGTTCATATTCTTGATGAATTTCGGTACTGCATTATATGGTCCGGCGTACGTCTTGCTGATGAAATTTCCTGAAATTGTTACATTCTTCGCTTGGGGTACACGTCCCGTCACTGAGAGATAGATCTCTGATCTGAATGCGCTTGGATCACGGAATAAGAGTAGTGCGTCCGACGGATTTTTTTCCGCTTTGTGTGCGTCTTCCATCATCTTGCACATCTTCGTCGTTTTCCATCCTATCATTGGCGGAAATGGGATGTGAAAAAATGTAGGGATGGATTCCATGATGAATGGCTTTTTTGTCCGTTTGTGGGTTTTCCCTTCCCATCTCTTTGGATCGAACTTTGGACAACAGATGTCTTTTGACATGAGAAAATCGATTATATGATAAAATAATGTTTTTATCATTCTATCAAATCATGCACTTTCTGCAAGTGCTTGTCATCTACGTGTGTGTAGATCTGTGTTGTGGTTATCGATGAGTGTCAAAGGAGTGTCTGTACGGCTCTGATATCAGCTCATTTTTTAATTAATGTTGTAGCAAAACTGTGTCTTAGCGTGTGTGGTGTGACTTTTTTGCTGATACCTGCGAATGCGGCGTATTTCCTGACTATTTCTTCGATGCTATTTCTGCTGAGATGTTCGCCGAAACCGTTTCTGGAAATACTGATGAAGAGATAAGGAGAGGAGTCATGTCTTAGATCATTCCATTTTTTTAATGCGTCGATCGCATGTTTGGTTGCGAAGACGGAGCGGAGTTTCGATCATTTTCCTACAACTGAAAATTGATGAGAATCCAGTTTGATATCTTTTTTTTGGAGAGTGATCAATTCCGTTACTCTTAGTC
>CAZLLU010000004.1:0-40215 GCA_964560855.1 uncultured Candidatus Peribacteria bacterium
AAAAAATGGCATCAAGAACAAACAAACAAGGAATAGCCAAGAAAAAATCCCAGCAACAGAAGGCGGCAAATAGGCTCAAAGGATCCAAGAGATTCGAATATCCAAAGAGAAAACTTACGGTAGAAGAGGCGAAGGATCTTGGAGTTATCGGTGTAGTTAAAAATCCAAAAGGGCATGATTATCTGCGATTTTTGAGAGGAAGAAAAATTTGTCGAGAAACGAGATTGAGAATAGATCCAGATGGATACAGATATATCAAGACACCATCAGGTGGGTCAGAAGTTGTCAGCGCTCCGCAATCTGGACGGACAAGAGGAAAATTGAAAAAAGCGACGATGAAACGTTAATAAGAGTTCAGAGTGCAGAGTTTAGAGTTCAGAGTTTAGAGTTCTGAGTTTAGAGTTCAGAGTTTAGAGTTTAGAGTTTAGAGTTCAGAGTTTAGAGTTTAGAGTTTAGAGTTCAGAGTTTAGAGTTCAGAGTTTAGAGTTCAGAGTTTAGAATTCAGAATTCAGAGTTATTAAGAAATAAAGCAATATAGGGGCGATTATTCATCGCCTTTTTGACAAAATTTTTTTTTTCGTTACAATAGAACAGAATGGTTTATTTTATACTGTTTTTTTTATGCCACTCGTTCCAGAAAATCAATTTCAGAAGACATATAATAATGAACTTTTTGCTACGCTTATGGAAAAGTGAGTATTTTATGTTATCAAAAAAAATTTTCTCTCCATACCGTTGTCTATCAGAATGGTGGGATTTTCGCTATTCATTTTCATATTGGGACGGGGACTGGGAGCAGATGTTTTTTTTTCTCTCTATATCAAGAACATCGTAAATAATGTTTTTTTAGTTTCACTTATCGGTGCGATATTATCGCTGAGTAAAATGTTTTTTTCTATTCCGGTAGGAGAAGTGAATAATCATGCTAATCTAAGATCGGTTTTGTTCTTGAGTAAATTCGTCTATGTGATCATGGGTGTCGTCTATGTGCTTGCAGGTATCTATAGTTCTGTAGTGCTGTTGATCTTAGCAGTATTGATCAACGGATTTGCTACTGCTTCATTATTCACGACCTATCAGACCTTTATCCGCAAAAATACGAGATGAGGAGAAAGGGGAAAATCATTCGGCCTATATTTTTCCAGCATCAATCTTGCATATATCGTTGGTGCGTTGATTAGTTCGTATCTGATTACAAAATTCGACCTTCCGCATTTGTTCATCTTTATCCCTATCTTTGCATTATTATCATTGTTGACAGATAAGAAGCTCCCAAGTTTAGACAAAAATAAAATCAAGGAATTTTTGGCAGGAAAAACATTTACTCAAAGGTTCGTTCATGAAGTGTTCTCTTTCCGTCCTATAAAAAAAGTGATATCCAAACTCAGAACCTATTCTGGTAGGATGTATTATGCGTTGGGATTCGAGGTGCTTTTTAATCTCCTCAATTATGTCGGATTCATCTTTATCCCTATCGTGTCGATAGCAAATGATTTGAGCTTATCTCAAGTCGCTCTCGTCTTTGCTGCAATGAGATTGCCGTATCTAATAGACTTCTTTACCTGAGATATCGCAGAGAATGGCAGCAAAAGGAAATTCCTCTTTGTAATGCTCTTCTTTTTGTCGCTGCTCTATGTATTGCTTGGATTCAATGAAGGATTCCGAAATATTATGGTGATTACCTTCGGTATTTCACTGTGACTATCGCTTATGCGCCCAGTAATTTCCTCATATATCTCTGATTGTACAAGGCCAGAAGATGAAGGAACAATCACCGGTGTTGGTGAGTTTGTAGGAAAAATAGGAGAAATTATCGGAGTATTGTGATTCGGAATACTTTCTGCAATATTTAGTTTACAGACATCATTTGTCATTATAGGAATATTTGCTATGGTCCTCGCTATAGCAGGTATTATCAAGAGATTCCGATTCTTCAAATATGATGGGTAGATTATTCGTATAAAATCTCTCGACCTTCCAATTTTTTATCAGTCAGGATATAGACAGCTCCACTATTGCAGTGGGCTTTTTCTATTTGATTTCCTTTGGCATCAGCAATATCTATGATTTCCAATTCACCCATTTCATCGGGACTCAAAAATTTGATCTTCATTCCTGGAGTGATCACTTCCTTTGGCTCGATATGAAAATATTTTTTACCATTTTTTTCTCTACATTCATTTGAGAACATGCCGAAGTAATTTCTGTTGAATAATGGTCCGGCACTTCCCAAAGTCGTTGAGCCGACTGGAGTTTCACCTTCAGGGAAATCTTTTAGTTGGTTGAATAAAAATCCATCTCGATATTCCCTATGTGGAATCACGTTCACTAAATTTGCTACGTTTTCATCTATTTTTTTTCATGCAATAATCGCATCGCGGACATGCTTGTACGCTTTCACGATAGCGCCGACGTAGAATTCGGATTTGCTTCTTCCTTCGATTTTCAACGCATCGACATACGGCAATATTTCCTTTAGTTTATCTATCGTGCAGAGATCTTTGGATGATAAGATATGACTTCCTTCTTCATCTCCTTCGAGCTGATACAGCTTTCCCGGTCTGCGTTCTTCTTCGAGCCGGACTTTGTATTTAAACCTGCAGGCATGTGAACATTCTCACTTATTTCCTGGTCTTCCTGACATATAATCGCCGAGGAGACATCTTCCGGAATAGCTCATGCACATTGCACCATGGACAAAAACTTCAATCTCCATTTCTGGGACTTTTTCACGGATTTCCTTGATTTCCTCGATATTCAATTCTCTCGCGAAAACGATCCTTTTCACGCCCATCTCTTTCCGGAATTTCACTGCAGCCCGATTCATTGTTGAACTTTGCGTACTCAGATGCAGGGGAGTGTCTGGCATATATTTCCTGATGATATGGAAGGTTCCCGGATCGGAGAAAATGATAGCATCGGCGCCGACGTCCGCAATTTGTTTTACGGTCTGTTCAAATATTTTTATATCGATATTTCTTGGAAAGATATTCATCGTGAGCAATGCTTTACTTCCGTTTTTGTGGAGATCGTCCACGGTCTTTTTGAGATCATCAAAATTATAGATCTTGTTCTGTCTCATCCTCAATGATGTAAACGGAACGCCGACATAGACCTCTTCTGCTCAGTACTTACTAGCAATCATGGCTTTCTCATAGGATCACCCGGGTGCAACGATAGTTGGCTTTTTCATCATTCAGGACTAAGTGTTAAAACGATCAAACGACTAAACGAAGAGACAAGCATTTTATCATTTCAACGCTTCATCATTTCGTCTTTATATATATGATAGTAAATAAATTTTTCAAATGATATATTCTTAAAACAGAATATATATACATCCTCCTTCAAAAATATTTCTTTTGATTGAAGGATGTATAGTTGTTATCACAATAATTCCTCATTACATTTCAGACTTATTTGGATAACAACTATAATTTCGACCTCATAAAAGGATTTCACTATGTTCAACCTTTTATTGGGTCTCAATTAAAAAGACTGACCAAAGAGATACAAGCCAGTCTTATTTTTTTTGTGTAATTTTCTTTCGAGGGAATCAAATACCTTGAAGCTCGATTTGATGATACTTTTGATGTTTGTTTTGAAATAGTCTAGAAGGAGACTTCCGAAGATAAATCCCACTCCCAATACCCAAAGCACCATATTGCCTATGGAGCCGAATTTCACTCCCAACATTGCTGTTATCAAAAAGCAGGTGAAGAGGATGAGTCCGGTCAAAATGTAAGGGAGTATTTGTGCTTCAAAAAAGTAGCGTATTTGTATTCTTCTGCGTTTGTGTTTGGTTTTTTTGTACATATGTTTGGCGTTTTTTGTTTTTTGTATGATATGGATCCTGCTCAAAAAATCAATCTGTGTTATTCAAGCTCTTCGACTTCTTTCATGACTCTTTTCGTACGATAGACTTTGCATACATAAAGGGTTTTGAAGACTATGATAGCTATGCCGGTCATAATCCAAAATTCGATTCTGATGAATCCATAGAGTACGAGGAACATTAGTGCAATTACTGAAACTTTGAATCCAGGGACAGAGTAGATTTTATTCATTTCTCCCAAGACATAATCACATGTTCCCATGTTGACTTTCGAGTTGTCTGCGATGGTTTGGTCCAATCGTGATTTTTTGTACTCGCTGATTTTGTCTATGAAGGTAGGAGATTTTGTTCAATTCTTGATATCGATTTTTTCGAGGTCGAGGATTTTGGAATTAAAGAAGAGCTCAGTGTTTTCTTTCAATGTCTTAGCCTCTTCTATACCAAGTTTGAAAGGTTTGGAGATAGTGTCTATAACGCTATTGGATGCTTGAGAAAGTCATTCGCAGGTGAAAGGGAAATTTTCATAATACCCTATGACGAAGAAACTATAGGCGATCGTGATAAAAACGGTAAACATATATCCTCATGTGGTGAAATAACTGGTCGTATCTCGACTTATTTTGTCGTGTGAAGATCATTGAAGGAGCCAAGCAAGATAGACGACCCCCATATTGAGAGCAAACATAGATCAAATAAGAAAAAGGTTGCTGTATCCGATGAAAAATGATTCCAGGATACTGATCCCGAGCATAATTATCAGTAGGTATTTAATAGGCAATTTGCGTACTTCGAGATAGAAAAAATGGAAGAAAAGGAAAAAAAGCATGACATAGATCATGGATTCCAACGCGAGGAATTGTCAGAATAATCTGAAAAAAATGAGTCCGTATGCGATCAACGAAAGTAAGAGAAAAATCCATGCTTTGGGTGAACGGAATTTTTTTTCCGTGGCTTGGAGGGGAGATGATCTATCTATAGGGATCTTTTTTTTTGGCATCTATCAGAAGATGAGTGTAATAAAAAACGGCAATTTCCGCGCAAGGATCCAAAACGCAATAATCATAGCGGGAAAGAAGGGAATGGTTTTGAATGCAGAGTTTAGAGTTCAGAATTCAGAATTATTATGTAACTTTCAATTTTCAGCTTTCAACTTTAAACTAATATATTGTAGTCAGGATCGTAATAATCCGACTATACTACTCAAAAGGATAAAGAGTATCAAGACGTTTATCATAGTGAGAAAAGAGAACGATAGAGAGTGAATCGACAGGACGATAGGCATCAGAATTCAAAAAATCACTGCGAGATAGATATCGCCTTCGCCGAAGCCTTCCTTGGCTCAAAATCTCATCTTTGCATATCGTTTACCGAAAAAGTAGATCCCCGTGAAAAGCGTTCAGAAGATTAGGACGGACAGAAATGTATATCGAAGATTTCCTCCAGGCAAAAAGATATTTGCCAAAATTCAGACAATCGCCAATAAAATCCGCGTTATCATATGTAATTCATATTCCTTCAAATCGTAGACAAAAAGGAGAATTAAGAGCCGATTCGTCAAAAGTCAGAAGATCAAGATCGGAGTTCAGAAATCTTTCAATAAGAAATAGGTGAGGACAAATATTCCTGCAGACAACAACTCCAAGACAGGATATATCCGGGAGATGCTTTTCTTACAATATTCACACTTCCCTCATTGGACCAGATAGCTGATCAACGGCACTAAATTTCTCGCTTTCAATCTCTGATGGCAGGATGGACATTCCGAATATCCGAAAAAAAATCCGCGGAGTTTGGACCACGTAATGCCATCAGCAAATCTCGTCATGATAACGGAACCGAAAGAGCCGAAGATGAGTCAGATGATAATCATAAGTATTCGCATGTCATCGTTATACCGGTGGCTGGAAGAAAATCAAGTGGAAGCGAAAACCTTGCATTTTCTAGTCAACTGAGTATACACAAATCACCTTATTTTACTGTTATTTCAAAAAATGGCGAACGCGTATCAGCACCAGGAAGTCGAAGCAAAACGAGAGAAGTTCCGAGAGGACAATAAATGCTTCGCAGCTACTATGGATCCTACTAAACCGAATTATAGTATTGTGATCCCGCCTCCAAACGTGACCGGAGTCTTGCATATGGGACATGTCCTGAACAATAGCATTCAGGATGTTTTGGTAAGACGAAAAAGAATGAGCGGATACAATACGCTTCGAATGCCAGGAACCGATCATGCAGGTATTGCTACCCAGAACAAGGTAGAGAGAAAACTCGCCGATGAAGGAAAAACCAAGGAAGATATCGGAAGAGAGGAATTCATTAAACAGACATGGGAATGGAAAGAAAAACATGGAAATATCATTACCACACAACTGAGGAAACTCGGCGCATCGCTAGATCGGGACAGGGAAAGATTTACTATGGACGAAGGATTGTCCAATGCTGTAAAAGAGATTTTCATTAAACTTTACAACGATAACTTAATCTACCAAGGCGAATATATGGTCAATCGATGTCCGAGGTGCGGAACCGCATTAGCAGACGATGAAGTCAACCATGAAGATGAAGAAGGATTTTTTTGGGATTTGAAATATCCTATCGTAGGAACGAACGAATTTGTTACTTTGGCTACAACGAGACCAGAGACAATGCTCGGTGATACCGGTATCGCAGTCAATCCTAACGATCCAAGATACAAAGATTTAGTTGGCAAAAAAGTTTTGCTGCCATTAGTAAATAAAGAAATACCTGTCGTAGCCGATGAATATGTCGATATGGAATTCTGAACAGGAGTCGTTAAGATGACGCCGGCACATGATCCGAATGATTATGAAGTAGGAAAAAGAACAGGATTGGAAATTGTGAATATCTTTACGCCTAACGGCAAGATCAACGAAAATGGCGGAAAATACGCAGGATTGGATAGATTCGAAGCAAGAAAAGTGATTATAGAAGACTTGAAAGCAGGAGGATTTCTATGAAATATAAAAAAGCATACTCATGCTGTTGGACATTGTTATAGATGTTCCACTATTGTTGAACCTAGGATTTCCAGACAACGGTTCGTTAGGATGGAGCCATTAGCAAAGCCAGCATTAGAAGCTGTAAAAAGCGGGAAAGTCGTTATTCAGCCAAAGAGACGAGAAAAAGTCTATTATCACTGGTTAGAAAATATCCGCGATCGATGTATCTCCAGACAGATCTGGCGAGGACATAGAATACCAGCTCGGTACGGACCGGATAATTTCGTTTTTGTAGCAAGAAATGATGCCGAAGCGCAAGCGCAGGCCGATGCTCATTATGGCAAAACCGTAACATTAACTCAAGAACAAGATGTCTTAGATACTTGGTTCAGTTCTGCACTCCGACCATTTTCTACGATGGGACGACCAGAAAAAACCAAAGAGCTCGAGATGTTCTATCCGACAAATGTGCTTGTTACTGCTGCGGATATCATCTTTTTCCGAGTGGCAAGAATGATTATGACAGGAATGTATGAGATGAAAGAGATACCGTTCCACGACGTATTCCTTCATGGAATTGTGAGAGACGAGCAGGGCAGAAAGATGTCCAAATCGCTCGGAAATTCTCCTGATCCATTGGACTTGATCAGAGATTACGGAGCGGACGCCATCAGATTTACGATGATCTACAATACCTCCCAAGGACAGGATGTCCACTTCTCTGATAAGCTGATCGAGATGGGAAGGAACTTCGCCAACAAAGTATGGAACGCAAGCAATTTCGTACTTATGAATCTAGAAGGTTTTGATCATACCAAAATCAATCCAGCTGATTTGAAACTCGAATTGGTCGATAACCGGATTTATTCCAGACTTCATTCTACTATCCAGACCGTAAATGAAAAACTAGATAAATATATCCTCGATGAGGCAGCCAAAGCCGTCTATGAATTTATCAAAGGCGACTTCTGTGACTGGTATGTCGAGATGGCAAAAGTAAGATTATACAACAACGACGATGTCGCAAGTAAGGCGACCGCACAATATGTGCTGCGAGATGTACTCGAACAATCATTGAGATTATTACATCCATTTATGCCGTTCGTGACTGAAGAATGTCGGCAGCAATTAGGCACCGGCAAGAAGACGATCATGCTCGAAGAATATCCAAAATTGGATGAGAAAAAGATTTCCACAGAAATAGAATCTGCGATGATGTATATTCAGGAAATTACAACAGCTATAAGAAATATTAGAGCAGAAGCTAATGTGTCACCATGAAAAAATATAAGTACAGGTATAAAATCTATAGATGAAAAAGAATTATCTATTATTGAGGATAATAGTTCGTTTATTATGAAACTTGCAAAACTTGATTCAATAGTGGCATCAAAAGATATAGAAAAACCTGATTTAGCAGGATTCCGTGTTGCGTGAAAATCTGAGATTTACATCCCATTGGCAGGATTGCTCGATGTCGAAGCCGAATCAAAAAAGATTACCGATCAGATAGAAAAATTGGAGCAATGACTTGCTTCTTGCAGAAGAAAATTGTCAGATGAAACCTTCCTTTCCAAAGCACCAGCTCAAGTCATCGAAAGGGAGAAAAATTTCGAAGCAGACTATCTCGACAAGATCGAAAAGCTCAAAAAAAATCTAGAATTGTTAAAGAAATAGTAAATTTGTAGGGGCGGATACTATCCGCCTAGGCGATTGATAATCGCCCCTACGAAAACAAATTGTTTTATTTAACAGGTAGTGATGTATAATCTTTACCAGTCCAAACTACGGAAAGATATCCAGCATGAGGTCTATCGTAAACCGATGTTTACGGTTGAGCTTTTTGGTAAAGAATATTTCTGATCTATCAAAGAAAAAAAAATCTGACCATTCACCTCAAGTCGATATCAGATCATGGGCGTCACGCTTCCCGACGATCAGGCATGCATCCAAAAAGAGCTCGCCAAGCTAAGAAAATCATTCAGAAAAA
Organism: uncultured Candidatus Peribacteria bacterium; assembly: GCA_964560855.1. Lineage (GTDB taxonomy): Bacteria > Patescibacteriota > Gracilibacteria > Absconditabacterales > Absconditicoccaceae > CAJBLF01. The sequence goes on from CAZLLU010000004.1 coordinate 8,789, forward strand.
AATGAATATTTCTTCAATTGGGAATAGTGAATGAAATCGTTTGCTTTCAAAATAGCATGAAAAGATGCTCAGAATTTAATCAGGATATGCATGACTTTAGACTAGGAGTACAGAAAATACTTCATAATAATTGTGGCTTACAGACTGCGTTTCGTGAAAATATGCCGACCGCATCTATTGTCTACGACACAACCAAAACCGATGAAGAATTGCTCAAAGACATGGATGAAAGCTGCCGTAAACGCGTCAAGAAAGCTATTGCATGAGGGATGGAATTCAGAATTATCGATAGACATTTCACCGCTGAATTTTTCGAAAAACGACAGCTAACGGCTGGCGCTAAAGGATTCAACACGATCTCTAAAACACAATACGACAGACTACTTGAATATATCGAAAAGGGACACGGTATGCTGATTTGAGCGTACTTGGAAAACAAGATGATCGCGTGAACTATCTGTCTTTTTACCGATAAAATGATTTACTGTCCGTATGGATTCTACGATAGGGAATACAATAAAATTTGAGTGCAACACTTCCTGAAATTCAAACTCTTCACGCGAGCGCGCGAACATGATTACAGAACCGTCGACACCGGCGGCGGAGCACCGACAGGCTTTCCAAAACATCCGTTAGCGAGCGTCAGCGCTTTCAAGAAATCGCTCGGCGGAACTAAAACGGAACTCTACGGCAGCTACGATATCGTTCTTAATAGGTTTCAATACTGGTTATTTAAGCTACGGTACAAAATCAGGGGCTAAACACACCCGGGTGCAGTAGTCACCAAAGCGGCTACAAAAGCTAAAAAGTAAAAGTTTCCACCCGGGTGGATACTTTTTTTTTATTTTGTCAATCCAAAATAGTGATAGCAAGGGTATATTTTGGTATTTCAAACGGTTCTTGGATATAATCAGAATGTGAGATTTTTATTTAGAAAGTCTCGATGGAAGAACAAAAAGACAAACAGAATGTACAAGAAACCAATTCGAATGTTTCAGGTCCATCAGGATCAGATTTTTCATGATTAGGAAATCTGAAACTCAATGACTTGGAATCCACCGCTCCTACTCAGAGCGTAATTTCTCAGTTGAATGTCGAAGCGGAAAAAATTCCTCCGAAAGAGGACGTAAAACTTGAGAATCTCGGTATGAGAATTCAGCCGGTCGAAGAGATACAAAGGCCAAAGGTCGATCTCGGAGAAAGCGGTGTCATCGGTGTGCAGAAATCCAAATATCACAATCAGTATCGGAGATTATTCTTATTGTCGTTCTTTGTGATCATCGTCAGCGGATTCGTATCCATCGTGTTGCGCTTGTATAGCAGATATATTTATTTTGCTTCCCAAGCAGTGCCTGATGTAACGTACCAGACATATATCGATACGTACAAAAAAGGGCATCAGTTCGTCGACAAAACATTGAACCTAAGCAATTACGACCAATATAGCACATTATCACTTGAATGAAGCGGAAGCACAGTGAATATCGATGCGGTTATCGCAGAAAAAAACCTGAGCTATATTCAGAAAAAAGATATCCTTCAACAGGCGCTCAATGGCTTCTCTACAACATTCATTGCAAACACCCAGAAGCTTAGCGAGCTCAAGGAAGGTATTTCAAAATACGGGTTTTTCTCTCAGGAGCTCTATGATTTGATGGATAATCAAAGTTCATCTACATCAATCAAAAAATATCTGCTTTCATTGGAGATCATCAAATTCAGTAGCGCTATCAAGGTATTCAGTTACTTAGATACATTCGTCTCTAGCCTTGCTAACGCCCTCAAGACACCTACATCAGTGATTGAGGAGAAGATGCATCGGTTCGCAAATAGGTGAGAGAAGGATATTCTCGTCTACCTTAACAACTGCTATCTCAATCCATATGAAATCGATTATGACTGCAATATGATCGGTGATTTTGATAGATATTACGATCTCATCGACAAAGAGGATCCAAGACCGGATACAGCATTCTTCAAAAAAATGGTCTATTACGTAGACAATAAGCTGGAACAGACCGAGCTGCCGAGTTTCTCTATCACGTTCAAAAAATACGATCCTACCCAGAAACAGATTAGTTTTACGGTCGATGTAAACACGTTCAAACAGGACGAAGTTGCACTGATCAAAAAAGGGATCATCAATCCACATATCTTCATCCTCAGTAATTTACTGAATCTGATCAAACAGAGTATATTCGTCGTATCGGAAAATATCGATGCAAAATCTATCAAGATTGTTCCGAAGATTCTCAAAATCTGAACCTCAATCTACAACGTCAATAATTCTACGCTGGATTTCGTACTGCCAATCCAAAAATGATCAGAGAGAGAAATTAGCGATTATATAGATCCGATTTTTACTTCTTCCGAATAGTGCAAAGATGATAGAGCAGACACCACAGAAAAAAGCATTGAACATAGATCTGCAGAAGATGAAATCTTTTTTTGATACACTCAAAAAGTATTTCAGAAATATCTATAATTTTTTCAGAGACAACAAAAACAATAGTAAAGTGATGTTGTTTTTAGCTGTAATTACCTTCGGTATCGCAGTTTATTTCGGTATACAGCTTTATAGTGATATCAGGTATCTCAACGGTAAGACGCCAGAACTCATGAATATCAAAAGCTACGATCTGCGCGAGTTGCAGGCGAATGCATTGACGCAGCCGATCGTTAAGACGTCCGATACGCTCAAGGACCTCGTAGATGAAAATGTCCTGATGCAAAACGAGATCGATAAATATAGCGAGTATCTCTCAGCGCTCCAGGTGCCATATACGTATTTGCTTCAATATATCTATCTTCCTTCACTCAATGTACGGAAAGAAAAATATACCGACAAGATAGATATCAATTTAATCTGATTAAAATTTCTTCAACAGAATCCATTCAACGATATCACCTTACTGCAGAAGCGAGGAGACTTTTTCAAGAGCCTCTGAGACAATAACGAATCAAATGATATAGTCGATATGAAGATTGGCGATATTACGGAGGATGATAACGGCTTCTTTAGTATGCCAATCACCGTGTCATTTATGGCCAATTCCAAACGCGCGTTCCTCTTGCTGTCAGATAAACTCTCCATGACATCCAACAAGGAGAATGTTTCGCTGATCGATGAATTCTTCTATTATCTGCGGAATGAAATCAAAAAAAGCAAGGAAATAGAAATCAAAGCTTTGGAAAAAGACTATGCCAAGACATTTGGATCAGGACAAACTATCAATCAGGATAAGATGATCGGATATCATCTTTACAATCGGATTTTCAATGGAGCCAAAAACACACTCATAGACGATAAAGTCATCGATAAGACTATCAAGAGTGTTATTTCCTGCAACAATGAATCCGATGAGGTATGTTATTATAAATTCAGGGAAAGATATAGGAATATCCCGAGTTTCGGCTATCTTTTGGGAACCGATTTTGGTAGCAACGGCGCTGAAAATCTCAAAAAGTTCATTCAGCAGCTGCCTCCAATATTCTCTATCAAGGAATTTGAATTTGATAAGATAAAATCACCGACGTTGTCAGATGTAAGCAATAGTGCATATCAAGGGAAAGTAACCATAGTCGTCTATGGAAGGAGCGCTACCGCTCAAGAAGTCGATGAGATAGCGCAGGCGCTAGGAAAGAAATGTCTAGGAGAAACTAAACCGCTGACGACGCAGGACGGACTCAATCTGATTCAATCCGCTATCGTGAAATTGTCGGAGATTAGTACGATGGATAAGAGCTATGGCGATAATCTTTGGGAGCTCAAATGATTGATAGAGCAGTTGGACAAGGAGTATTCAAATTTCAGCAACTACAAAAAGACCATAAAGCTTTTTGAACTTTACAGGATGCTTTCTGACTCGTGACTCTGTAAATAAAAATAATGAATAGTGAATAATGAAAAATGAAAAACGAAAGATTTGTTTGATGATCGACTATTATAATTTTACAATAGTTTATAAAAGTACAAATCATACATTATTCATTATTCATTTTTAATTTTTCATTAGTTTCATAGGTTGTGCCAAACATGATCTACGTCTTCATCTTCTTCTAATGCATCGAGCAACCTATAGAGCTTCTCGGTACTTTCTTCATTTAGATTTACCGTATTTTCGGGGATGAATTGGATGTCGGCTTCTGTTGTATGATAATGGTAGTTTGCTAATCCGTCTTGTACAGCAGCGAAATCTTTTTTGTCTGTGTAAATGATTACAGAGTTTTCTTCTGTTTCGATATCAGAGATAGGAAGCTCCATTGCGCGTTCCTCGAGTTCTTCCTTGTTCAACGGTAAAATTTTCTCTACTGTTTTTCATTTGTCTTGAACAGTTTCTGAAATGCCGTCGATAACGAAGACACCTTGCTCCTTGAATTGCCGTGCTACAGAGCCAATAGCTCACATAGTTCCGCCATGTTTCTGCATAATTTGCTTGACGCTAGAAGCGCTCCTATTGGTGTTTGATGTCAGTGTCTTGATGAGCAATGCAACTCCTTCTGGGCCATATCCTTCATAGAATACTTCTTCGAGATTTTCTCCTTCGAGCTGTCCAGATCCTTTTAAAATAGCTTTTTCCACTACTTCTCTTGGTAGGTTGTATTGCTTTGCTTTGCTGAGCGCAAGCTCGAGCGCAGGGTTCATTTTTGGATCCGCTCATTTCTTTGCGGCTATTTGGATGATCTTTCCGATCTTTGCATAGTTCTGTGATTTTTGTGCATCTCCGCTGGCTTTTCTGGCCGCGATGCTATGTCGTCTTCCCATCTGCTATAATTTTAAATGTTAAAGGCGAAATTTACAATTTTAAAACCTGATTTTAGTGTTTTAAAATTCCAAATTCCAAATTGTAAATTTCAAATTGTATTATCTATTTTCTATGACATGTTTGATGTCTGAAAGCTTATATCATTTTCTCATTAATTTCTGGATGATGTCGAATCATTCCACATTTTTCTTTTTGTATGCTGCTATTTCTCTCTTGATTTTTACATGGATACCTTCGGTCATTCCACTTTCGTATTTTCTTAACATCTCTTTGAGGATGTCTGGAGGGATACCTTTCTGCTGAAGCTTCTGTATGATTCTGATAGCTGGTTTTCCTTTGTTCACTACTTCACTTTTGATATAACTCTCTGCAAACATTTCGTCGCTTATATATTTTTTCTTTTTGAATTCCTCAATGGTATAATTGATATCATCGGTAGGATATCCTTTCGTATACAGCTGAATCCTCAACTCTTTTTCAGTCTTTGGGAAACGGTTGATGTACTTTAGTGCGTAGTCGAAACAGGTAGCCATACAGATAAACAAAGATAAATATAATTCCCGTGTAGACGTCATTCCCGCGAAAGCGGGAATCTACACTAAGCAACCTGGATTCCCGATCAGGTCGGGAATGACGTGAAAGAGTAGTGTTACGGGAATAGTAACAATTATTATTTCTTTAATGCAAAATTAATAGTAGCTTCATTGTTGGTGAATAATGCTACAACATCACCTTCGGGGTTTTCCATAGGGATGAATTCGGAGATCAATGCTTCGTGCTTGAAAAATTCCTCGAATTCATTCAGAATATTTTTGAGATATTCATCGTTTGTTGTATATATTGCTTGTACCTTATCGTCGACATTATAATTAGCGTCTTTTCTCATTTGGTTCAAAAATCTGGAGATTTCACGTGCGACTCCTTCTCTTTCGAGTTCTGGTGTTAATTGCAGATCAAGCTTTGCTATAATATTCTGATCAACTGCCATATTATCTCCTTCTAATCATTCATATGCTATTTCGTATTCACCTGGCTCAAGCGTCCGTTCATTTCATTCATTATCGAAAATCACGACTTTACCATTGCCGCCATCCTTGATGTTTCCTTGTTTTCCGTATTGGATGATCTTTCCAGTATCCTTGCCGAATTTGGCACTCAATTGCGAACCGATTGGTTTGAATATTTTGGTGATCTTCATGGATCCATCGAGTTCCTCGATTTTCTTTACATTCACTTCCTCCTTGATGATGTCGCCGTATTTATTGAGCAAATCTTGGGCTGTTATCGTCATTTGTTATTCAGATAATGATAAAAAATAGCCACGCAATATATAGTAATATATGCTGGAAAAGCAATTGAAAAAAATAGGGGAATGGGTAATTTATCCCTACGGGATGTAATTTGTTCTTACGGGACGTATATTTGGACTTCGTTCGTAAGTGATTACGCGACCAACGGGAGTAAATATACACACAGCAAATAACATTTTATTCTTAGCATAAGAGTATGATAGTGAATATGATTGCCGCTATGGCGTCCAATAGAATCGTCGGCAACAAAAATCAATTGCCACGGCATTACTCTCAGGACCTGCAACACTTCAAAAAAGTAACGTCAGGGCATATTGTCGTCATGGGATACAATACCTTTTTGTCTATCGGGAAACCGCTTCCCAATAGAAGGAATATCATCCTTTCCAGAAATTTGGTCGAAGGGGTAGAAACGTACGCAAGCATAGAGGATATGATGAAACAGCTCGAATCTGAATGAACCGATCAGATATTCATTATTGGATGAGCGAGTATCTATCGCCAATTTCTCCCATTAGCCAATTTCATTTATTTGACGGAAATCAAAAAAGCTTATGAGGGAGATACAAGTTTTCCTGAGTTTGAAACTGAATTTACTGAAATAGAGAGAATACCTGACGAAGCAAATGAGATGGATTTTGTCGTTTACAAAAGAAAATAACATCTATCAAGTTGTTTACTGTGTCTCAATTAAAAAAAAGCTGGGCGAAAACGCCGGCTTGAAGTTGTAGTTGTTTTTTATGCGAGAAGGAAAAATTCCACAGTGTCCATTCTCCCTCTCATTTTTACGGCTTCAATAAAGAAACCGGTTTTTTTGTTTTCCCAACTAACAATATAATATACTTCGTTAGTGGATATGCTTGTTATTGGTTCCCTGAAATATCTTTCTTCATCTAAGAAGAAACCAGGGACAAGGGGCGCATCTTCTTCATTATCATTATACCAGCTTAATTCTTCCATTTTCTTTTTTAAATTTTCTTTGAAGAAATTCGAATCGAAGGTAAACGACTTTCCCAGTATGCTCATAAAGTCATCAAGCAAAACCGTAGTTGCAAATTCCTTAGTTTTCTGTCCATAGAAGTTGCTTTTTTTGACCTGTTTTCTTATTCTGAATATTACATAGGTGACAATTGTGGCAGCAATTATAAATATCCACAATGGATATTTGCTAGTCGTAATGACTTTAAAAATTGATGTTTCATTGTTGTTCTTCGTGATGAGTATGTTAACAAAAACCACTATGGCTAAACATACAAAGAGAGAAGAAAAAAAAGCGAGAACCAGGAAGATAATGTCTTTTTTTGTTGTTTTTTGTTGTTTTTTGAAAGACTCTTCGTAAGTCTTGTAAAAAATTTCGGCATAATTTTTCATAGGGCATTTAATTATTTATTTTTTGTTTTTTTAAATTATTATATGTTTTATACACATTTTATAGTAAACGTCAATAGAAATTATAATTTGCAGTATTTGAGGATTTCATGCTTCTCCTTATAGGTATTGTGTAGTTCCTCCCGATTCTGGATCTGGTCAATATCGATATCACCGATTCTAGTCCTTCTCAGCTGAATTAATGTTCATCCCAGTCCGAGTTGTTTGCCCAATCGGTGAGCGATTGACCTGATGTACGTTCCAGATCCGACATCCAATTTCAATTGCAACAGAGGAAATTCGTACTTCATCACTTCATAGTTATTCGTTTTCATTACTTTATTTTCTTCGATAATATTTCCCGCTCTGGCGTCATGATAGGACCTTTTCCCTGCTCTTTTCTTGGCACTAAATGCCGGAAGTGGCAACTCATATTCCGGAATCAGAAACGCTAAAGTTTCTTTGATTTTTTCGAGCGATGGAGCGTCTACTAATTTTCAATTTTCAATTTTCAATTTTCAATTTTGAAATTCATAATCAATTATTGTCTCCCAGTATTCCATATCTCGCGTATCTGTTACTTTCGAAAAATCTATCGTGGCAATATACGATTTATCATGTCCAATAATCTCTGTGAGGTTTTTTGTGTCGTCGTCCAATGCGAGAATCATTAAGCCAGTAGCCATAGGATCAAGGGTTCCTCCGTGTCACATTTTTTTATGCGGAAAATGCTTTCTGAAGATACGGACGACATCAAAACTTGTTATCCATGCGGGTTTATCGACTGCGAGAAACATAGAAAACTAATGAGTAATTAAAAATGAATAATGAATAATGAATAATGAGGGAATTGCTTCATATTATCTATTGCTATATAATAATAGTCTATGGGTTTACAATTCAATCATTATCATAAAGCCCAAAGCTTTAAGTTCAAAGTCGTAATATAGTCCAAGAAGCAGCTTTAAACTTTATACTTTAAGCTTCAGGCAAGCGTGTTATTTATGTCTAAAAGTAGTTGATTTTATCCGTCAAACCGCTATTACTGTAGGTGATTTTTTTATCATATTCAAACAAAAGAGATGAAAAAAGTACTATATCTACTAATCGTAGTTGGAATTGCTGTCGGAGCACGATACGCATACAAAGCATTCGAGACTCCTGTCATCCCTACGGAGATACAACAGAGTACTGGAGAAATACTTACCGGCGTCGAGATGACGTGAGAAAATGTCGTAGCTGATGATTCGGAAATGGAAGAAGTTACTGAGAATATCGATACAGGCGAAGTCCCTACCGTTGAAGGTAGCGAAGAGGTGAGTACTGACACTGGCGTAGTGGCTGAAGTGGATGATCTCATCCAAGATAGAGAAACGCAGCCAAAAGACGATACTAAGCTCACTGAAGAAGATATCGATCTCATGCAGCAGATTATCGACAAAGTACAGGGGCTCGGAAAATAAGATTTACCCAGTTAGCATATATGCGATGAATACGTTTTTTGAAATCATAAAATGAATATTTTTTTTCCTGACTGTGGTCGTAGGGCTTTTTCTTTTGAGAGGAAGCGTGATTTTTGGTCCCGAATACCAGGTGATGATCAAACAGCTACTCATGCCATGATATCTCGTTTTCTGTGGCACTATGTTTGGCTATATCGTAGCGCGCATCCAGCTCGGATACGAAGACGATCATCCACACAAAAATAAGATCTATGCCAGATCGTTTATCTTCGGTGTCATATTGGGCATCCTGCTTGCTATTCTCTATATGTTTATCTAATCTCACGTAATGAAAAGATATTCCTTTCTGATCATATTTACGTTGTTTATACTGGCTGGGTGCGGATCCCAATCATCCGTTTCCCTAAAATTCGATGAATTCAAAATGAAATTCTATGATAATGAAAAGCAATATACAGATGTTGCCGTAGATACAAGCATCGAAGGAATGACAGTCATAAAACAGATAAAACAGCAAGTGTCCCAAGAATATACAGGATTCATCAATTCGCTTGTTATCTTCAGGGTGCCTGTCTATTCATGAATCGATGCGGAAGAGCTTTTTGAGTCCAATATGAAATGACTCCAGATCAATCTCTTCAAATTCGCTAATTTAAGTACAGATACCAATCAGCTCGAATGCGGAAGCGTACAATATTCTTGATATACGATGACGTTTTCCTATCAAGTAGAGAAGGAAACGGTCTATGGAGGACAGTATATCTTCATGGATGATGAGACACTTTATCTGCTTTCATTGAACAGTATCGATGAAAAAGATATCAAGAAATTCGTCAAAAGCCTCAAGACGTTAGAATGCATAGAATAGATTTTATTCTCTTATCAATGTATCATGGCAGATCAATCAGATTTCTTTAACGAGCCTAGCAATCTCACCTGACGGCAATTGGTGGGTAAGGTATCCATAGGTATCATAATCGGAGGAGTGATCGCTGCATTATTATTTGTCATCCTTTCTTTTATCGGCGGGATGTTTACGACAGCTTTCGGTGCGCAAGCAGGAACTACGGTTAACCCTATGCTTGCATTGATCTTGCTTTTCATAGGATTCCTCAGTACTTTCATCGGAAATATCGGTGTCGGAGGAATATATAGTCTGTTCTACAGCAGGAAATATTATAACACGAATAAGATGTTCGGGTTGTTGTTTCTAACGAACGGTATCTTATTTTTCTTCCTTGCTCCTATCTACATCATATTTGCAAATCAGATAGATATATTATTCTTGATCTTGTGATTCCATGTTTTGTTTTCTGCGTTCGTATCAGCAGCTCAGATAGAGTTTTCTACCAATCCAAACTATAGTGCATCAGCATTGATGGGGAATATCCTATGATTCGTGTTGGCATTTTTCTTGTACGCTTTGATCTACAAGATGTCATGATCTGCAGAAGTCCAACAAAAAATCTATTTGTTTATGCTCGTTCCTCCAATAGTCGGATATACCTTAATCCCTTTTGGTTCAGGTATATGGGAAAAAATCTATTATAAATTCTACGAATTGGGAAATAATGGATTATATATTCCATCAGCCACAGAAGTTGAAGAAGAAGAAACATCTGCACCTGGAACAAGCACAAGCGGAGGAGATGATATAAACGTAGAAGGATAATAATCTGATGATAGATGATAAATTATAGATGATAGATTTTTTTTCATGCTAGTAATTTATCATTCCTCATCTATCATTTATCATTGTTTTGAAGAAATATGCAGTTGTATCATATAGCATCACTTATCAAATTATTGCTTGGAGCTTGAATCCTCTTAATTACGTATACATCCATCAATGTCTATGAAGATCCAGTCATCGGTATAGGATTGCTGATCCTCGGATTATTCATCGCTTCTCGAGGGGCAAGCTTTTATCTGTTCCTCGGCATCCAGAAACGATTCCGTGAAGTCTCCAAGACTCGTTTGATCAAGGACAGTTATAAGCTTTCATTACTCTTCGGAATCTATGTACTGATCAACGCGTTATTTTTGCTCTTGTGATACCGGAGCAAATTTCTCTGAATCATATTGCTCGTAGGATTCATTATCCTGCAGGTGGCTTTATTCTCTGAGCAAAAGAAGGAAAAGAATGAAAAGAATGAGTTCCCACATATCTAATACAGATAGCATCATCGAGAAACTCAAGACCGTTTATGATCCTGAATTTCCTATGGTCGATATGTATACTTTGTGACTTATCTACAAAGTAGATGCTGATGAAACCAAAAAAACAGTGCATATCCTCATGACGTTCACGACGCCGTTTTGTCCTATGTCGGAGATGATTCAAGAGATGATAAAAAATGCTATTCTCGAGGTTGTACCTAATTTCTCGGTTGAAGTTGCCATCACGTTCGAACCGCCACGGAATCAGTCGATGATCAAAGATCCTGATCTACAAAGGATGTTCCAATAAAAAAAAGCCGATCAATTTAGACCGGTTTTTTTTGTATAGTTTTTATCTTCCTCATCACATTCTCAATTCACTGATTTCATCGCTTGTAGAATCTTTTCTCTGCTCAATAAAGCTTTTGAGCTTATCTACTCACTTGCTATAGGTTTCTGCTTCTATCAATTTGTGATCATCATTCCATTCGGTGAAGACAGATACCCATTGATTGAAGAACGTATCGAGAAGATGTTCAGAAAATATTTTTTTCTTGATTTGGCTATAGATCTCATCATATCTTTTTTTGAATGTAGGACTGGCGAGCAAGCGATCTTTTAGGTCATTGGTCCTGTTCTCTCACATACCTCATCACATATCTCACATACCTTCAGGCCTTACGCCATTTCCGTTCATCTCTGGGGGCATCGATCTCTCGCCTGATTCCATTCTATCCATAAAATTTTTCATATCATCGGTCGTTATTCCTGGAGGGAGCTGTCCTCATCCAGGGAATTGCATTCCGCTTCACATCACTGGTCACATTCATCATCCTCCCATGCCTCCGAAGGCGAGATTCTGATCTCGGGTCAACATATAGAATTTCTGTTCCTCTTTGTAATAGTATAGATAATAATTATTTCCAGCTCCGCCAAATGAGTCATTGTTAGCTAAAAAAGTGTCGATGGCGAGGATATGAAGCACAGAATCTACATCGATATATTCGTCGATATGCTCAACAAAATCTCCTGTGCTCGATTCTGTAACAAACTTGAGCATACGGATAAGTTGAGCTGAATCGTCATCCTTTTCGTTAGTAGCCTGTTCAAATATGCTTGTGTAGAGCGTTGGATCGTCGCCCAAATACGTAAAACTCGAGAAGCTATCTATCTTGAATAATATTCCATCATCTCAGCTAAAATATCTGTTGAGATAGATTTCGTCATCTATAACTTCACTGACAATATAGAGATTAGGATTTTTTCCGTCGATTTGAATCTGTCCATATGAAGTCTCTGGCGCGGGTTGTTCCATACTCTGATATACCTTGTAGGCTGCAGGTTCAGCGAGCAGTGTGGTGTCGCTGAATCATGCTTTACGAAGTGCTATTTGCGTATGTCATTGGTACGTCTGTCCATCGATATATTTATCGAATCTGATGAGTAAGGGAAGGTAATCAAGATTGTTGTCTCATGAAGCTCATCCATATCATCAAATCATTTGCCTGATTTCTTCCTGCATTCAACTCGTCATTCCAGGAGGCAATACTTCTCAAGAAACATTTTCCATGTCTCCGTTTTCCCATTTTTCCATCTTTCCATTTTTATTTCAATTTCCTTTTATCCCTGTAGCTTGCATAAGTGAGGAATTCCCTTTGAGTCTGACTCACACATTTTCTATCGTTACTCCATCGATAACGACATCGACTTTGTAATAATCTTTTTCTTTGACTTCTGCATAGGTATCAAGCATGTTTTGATAATCTCAGGAAGTCATCATGAGCTTGATGCTATGCATTTTCGTATCATCAAAAAGATTGACGGTGTTTTCTATATCGTTCGTTGTTGTAGTTATCTCTCCCTTGTTTCAGATATTGTAAGAGATAATCCTGACTGTTCAAAAACAGATGAGCAGTAAAACGAACACACCGAACATAGCCATATATGGCCGATTCCTTTTTCGTGTGAGAGACATTAAAAATGATAAAATGATAAAACGATGAAGTGTTAAAACGATGTAACGTCGTTTATTCGTTATTTAAAGGTCTGTAGTGTTGTAGCCGGTGATAAGGGTTACTTTGAGATTCTTGTTAAGATTTTTGATCTCAGCCAGGAATTCTTGCTTTTTATTTTCTTGCCTCAGGTCAATATTGTAGACTAGTTCCGTAAGCGCTCCTCCGCGCACAGAATCCACACTGATAAGATCGGAAAGGGTAGTATATTTGACGAAAACAGCATCGAAGAGATGGTCAAAATCGGTAGTCGTATCCAATTGGATTTTCAATATCTGGCTGCTGGTTTTGTGTGCGTATCGATTGAAACGGTTCATGAGAAAGATGATGAGCGCTATGATAACCGTGAAGATGATAGCCAAAAGATAGAATTTTGTACCGGTAGCCATACCGATAGCCATAGCGAGAAACATAAATCCAATATCGCGTGTCTCTTTCATAGCATTTCTGAAACGGATGATGGAAAGCGCTCATACGAGAGAGAAGGCGCGAGCAATATTTGATCCTACGATCATCATGATAACGGAAACGATGATAGCCATGATCACTAAGGTTTGAACATAACTTTGGGTATATGAAGTGCCACGATGTGTTTTCTTGTATACTCGTCAGATGAAAGCAGTCAAAATGAAACTCAATAAGATTGAGATGGTGATATCCATGACTGAGAATGTTCAGGTAAGATCCTGGATAGAAGTAAGTGATTGAATGAGATTTTCCATGAGAATAAAAGATAAAAGATAAAAGATAAAAGATAATAATTTAGAATTTAGAATATAGAATTTAAAATTTAAAATTTAAAATTGTTATAAAGTGTATACTGATCTTGGTACTTTGGATGCAACTTCCAACCCTTGGCAATATTTGCTGACACGGATGAGACGAAAGTTGTAATGCGCTATCAATTCCGTAAGCCAATACGGGACGCGCTCGTTGACTTTGACTTCCATAACTACCATATCGGGCGAAATCATATATTCGCCGATTTTTTTTTCATGAAGGTGTAGATTCTTCGTTCTATAACGGAGATTGGTGTCAAACGTGATGCGGAGTCAGATATCATAATCCGTGCCGAAGTATGCTTGGCGGAAATAGCTTGTGATGCAAGATGGTTTGAGATTGTTCTCTACTACCATCTCATATATTTCGTTGATTACGGGAGTATCCCTGTTATCGTGATCGGGGATGATCCCTTCGTTGCAGAGCGCTAAAGCTTCTTTATAGCTCATAGGGACCCTCCTTTTTTGGGTAACACGATTGACTCTCTGTTTAATCTCTACATAGACGATACTATCATCTGTCATATGTTCTTGCGTCTCGTATCGTCTGATCCTCAGCTTGCGGCGGAATTTTAATCCGTCCAATTTTTCCCGATAAAAACGATAATCATCCGTGTCGTAATACAAACTAGAAAGACAGTAATTCCCTTCTTTGTTGTTGTACATATCAGGCACGATATAGTGTTTGAGATCGTCCTGGAGTTTTAGCATAGCATCGCGGGAAATGAGGTATTTTAGTTCGAAACGATTGAATTTTCTGATCGCTGTAAGCCCTCAGTTCATAGAGTACAATAAAAAATAAATATGTAGGTATATATCCTTTTACCTTAAATCAATCTTAAGAAAAAAACCTGGCCATGCATCCAGGTTTTCTTTGTCTATTTTATTTCTAGTCCTTTGCTGGTATGGCTATTTTGTAGGAGTTTTGGCTGTAGGTTGTGCTGGCATGTTTCCTTTCGTATTGAAACAAGGTTTTTGCATCATCATTTTGCCTCTACCTTGAAAATCTTGTTGCATCATTCTTTGATTTCCCATCATACCCATCCTGTCTCATCTGCAACCATTTCCATTACTCGCAACGCTTACAATTCAGAGAATGAGAGCTGCAAGACTAATGATTCCGATAATAGTTAAAACAATGTGTTCTTTAGTGAATGTCATGGTGTAATATGAAAAGGTAAAATATCATTTTAATGAAAATTAATATATACATCAACCTTAAACCAACCTTAAATAAAAAACCCGGCCATGCATCCGGGTTTTTTCCATTATTGCACCCGGGTGGATGCATTAACGCTATCTAACAGTATTAGTTAGTAGTAACGGTGTTTCATCTTCCTCATTTCATACCTTTTCCCATACCCATTTTTTGTCCATTTCCCATACCTTTTCCTTTCATTGATTCGATACCCAGATCGTCTTTGATAGCTCTTGCTTTCTCATTGTAGGTGTGCATCTCTTGGAGTCTTTTGAACTCAGATTCACTTGTGATCACATCAAGGATAGGGCGTCATACATTCAATGTTTTCCATGTAGAATAATCTCATGCTTCGAGTGCAGTCTGGATTTTTTCTTGATTAGCTCTTCTGGTGAGCATATCATTAAATTCTGCTTCTGTAGAGTACTTGGTGATTCCATACTTCGTATGAGCTACTACAAATGCTGTATAATCTTTATCTGTTGTCGCTTTTTCTACAGCAGTTCTAAATGCTTGAGCTTCTTCTGTGCTAGCAAATTGCGTCATCATTTTTTGTCCAGAACCCATGCCCATTTTTTGTCCATTTCCCATGCCATAAGAAGGTGTGGTAGTGTTTCCTGCCAATGTGAAAGCACCTACGACCATGCTAGTTATGCCAAGCAATCCGATCGTACCTGTTAAGATTGTTTTTCTTTTCATGTTATTATGCATTAAGAATATAAAAGACTGTCGTCATGACAGCCTCAGTATAGTGATGTAGCTTAAAAAAAACTAAATTTTATCTTAAAAGAAATTTAAGCTGGAATTTGATACCCGAAGCCTTTGATAGTCTCTATGATCGTCTTTCCCAACTTTTTCCTTAGGTTAGAAATATAGACATCGAGTTTTGCGTCCTCTTCAAAAATCTGTTCATTACCTCGGATTTCTTCGATGATTTCTGTCCTGGAAATACTCCTTCATTTTCTCTCCAAAAGATATTCAATAATCTGAAATTCCTTCAAGGTCAGCTTGATTTCCTTACTTCCCTTGCTGACTTTTTTTTGATCCTTATCGAGACGGAGATTTTTATATTTCAAAATATTCTTCGGCTCATTCCTTTTACTTATGGCTTGGATTCTTGCATCAAGTTCTTTGAGATCAAACGGTTTGACGAGATAGTCATCTGCACCGGCTTCGAATCCTTCAAGTTTATCGTCCAGTTGCCCTTTTGCGGTCGCCATGATGATCGGAATGTCGGGGTGTGATTCTCTGATATTCTTACATAAAGTGATGCCGTCCATGCCCGGTAGCATGAGATCAAGTACGATGATATCGAATTCCTGATGCTTCGTCACTTCCAGTGCATACAGACCATTTTCTGCTCGTATAACCGAATGATTCTCGAGCTCAAGATATCTCTTGATGTTGTTCCCTATAGTCTTGTTATCTTCGACGACTAAGATTTTCATGTGAGGTTGTTTTAATTTTAAAATTTATTTTATTTTTTTTAGAACAAATCCCTCTCCCTTCGGGTATCTCCCTTTATCAAGGGAGATGCGTTCCCTCCTTGATAAAGGAGGGTGAGGGTGGATTTATTTGTCTAACAAACTAAAACGTTATTGTACACACCGTTCCTTTACCAACTTTGCTGTTTATAGCTATTTTCCAGCCGTGTTTTTCTACCAATAATTTTACAAGATACAATCATAATCCAAAACTCTTCGTGTCCGTTTTGGAACTATCCGCTTGCCGGAATCTTTCCCGGATATGTTCGAAATCCTTAGCTGCTATTCCTTTCCCGGTATCCTTGATAGTCAACGCCTTCTTATTCAATGTAACTTCGATATTTCCTCTTTCCGGTGTGAACTTATATGCGTTTTCCAGGATGTTCTTGATGATGATGTTCCAGCTATTCTTATGAACCTTTTGGGAAACGTTTTTTTGTATGTGCGTTGTAAGTGTTATCTGTTTTTCGTAATGAATTTTTTGTACATCATGTATGACCATCTCTGTGAGTTCGCTAATATCCGTTTGCTCTTTGGAGAGTGCTTCTAATGCTTCAAGTCTACTTATAGTGACTAATGTCTCCAAAAGGTTGTTCATTCATTTTAGTTGTTGTTTCAGATTATCCAATCCTTGTTTGTATCCTTTTGTCTTCAATGCATAATCGATCTCTGTACTCATGCTCATCAGCGGTGTTTTCAACTCGTGCGATGCGTTGGTGACGAAATCCTTGAGACTCAGTGTTTGCTTATGGATTTTTTCAAATACTTCATTGAACTTTTCACTGACTCTATTGATCTCATCATCAGGATGACCGTCGATCTCAATTTTTTTATTCAGATTATCGATGTGCAAATTGTCCAAAAATCAGAGAAGGGTATTTAATTTTTTTAATGAGGTTTTTACGAAAAAAAGCGATACGATATATGCGATAACTCAGAAGAGCAGCATTAGATAAAGACTAATCCAGATGAGATTTTTTTGTACAGTCATGTGTTGGGTGACATTCGTTACGAGCAATTGGTCGTTTACTTGTCTGTACATGAAGTACATATCATCCACTTTGGCGATATCCTTTCGTCGGTGGAGTTGAAGCAGTGTCTGTCATTCGGGGCTATTGATATTGAAAATCTCTGTTTCCGGCAACCTGTTTTTCCCCAATATCATCTTCTGCTTCATTATAGGGTTAGGCATAGGTGGTATCAATGCCGATTGCTTATTGTATCGGTTCTGAAAAAAAATTCCATTGGCCAAGAGGCTAAATAGTAACACGATAAGTATCGTAAAAAGCGTAAACTTCAAACTGATCTGTGTCGATGTCCTGAGATTCTTAAATGAAAATCATTTGTTTTTCCACAACTCCTGGAAGTGTCTTTTGATGTCCTGGAAGATGTTTCCCATGGGTGCTCCTAAATGATAAAGTGGGATATATATAGTTACTTACCTTAAATAAACATTAAATCTGGAAATGCCAGACTAAAAAATAGCTGAAGATATATTTTTTGCTTGAATATTTTATAAAATTATGTATATAATCTTATTGACATTTAATAAATATTTTTTTCGTATGAACGAAAGAAAAGCCAAACTATCATACATAAGACAAACTTTGGAAGATGAGATCGCGTCAGGTAAATCCATGGATGTTGCAAAGCAAGAGATTAGGCAAAAGCTGGTAAATATATTTTCTGCATTACCGAATGATATTTTCGCGATATTCTATAATATCGTTGCTCCTGCATCTGCTAGGAACAAACGTCTCTTGGAATCGATATTACTATGAGAAGAGAAAAAGATAACGATGGATACAACATATCAGTTGGATATCACGCATGATCTTCCGTCTATGACAACACTGCTAAAAGATGAAAAAATTCTTTTGAAAAGGATTATGAAGGAGATAGCTGAGGTGAGTGTCGCTTTTCCCGATCATGTCATGCAAGATATCGAGCGCAGGGTAAAGGAGTTTCTCCAAATCAGAAAGGAATGAATAGATTTGTTTTATCGATACAAGGAATCTCCACATCGTCTTTTGAACCAGCTCTTAGCAGTCTATCGTCCCTTGGATAGAGATGACAGTGAAAATGAGGAAGTACTCAAAGAATATCTCAGAAACAAAAATATGATGATTACATTAGATGTGATATACGGAAGCATAAATTTCTTCGCTGATCCTTCGTGTGCACAAAAATACAATATCGATTCTGTAGGAAGATTCAGAAAACAGTTTTTTACGGATGATATACATCCACTGATAGATGATGAAGACCTGATGACGGATGATGAAGATTTGATGATAGATGATGGAGACGATGAAATGAATCCTTCCTTTAAAAAGCGAGATGCATATGTTATCTTTGGAGAATTATGACCATCACTATCTTCTATACTCATCCACGAAAGACAACATCTCATCAATAATACGATAGGAAAATATAATGTAGACGATTATCTTGCATATGGACAAAATGAGATTATTGCATACCTCAAGCAAGGCGTAAAAAAGGAAGATGTTAAAGCTGCTTTGAATAATAATTATCAATATTATCATGAGATCATCGCATGACAAAAGGAATGGATACATATGTTGGAGAATCGTATAGAGTGATTAAAAAGTGAAGAAATGCCGAGTATGATCATACAAGAACAGGAGAGGAGTCTCCAGAGAAATAAAGACAGGATGGAAAAATATAAAACAGAAAATAATATGTCACGAGAGGAGTATAAAGACAGTATTGGAAAATACATAAATATAGCATACAGTATCAAGAACGCGAATGTCCCGAATTATTGTAATTTACTTGCGATGACACCGATAAGGAATCGGGAGAAGTTAATCGATATATATGGGATCAAACAATAAAAAAAATCCGCTTCGTGCGGATTTTTTCTATGATGAAATATAGTGATTACAATGTCTTATCAGTAACGATTTTGCCTTTTACACATCCATTCAAAGCATTTCTTTCCTCTGCTTCAGCTCGGAATTTCGTCAAGACATTGGAAGCAGTGTAAGTCACTGGCCGTTTTTCCAATAGTCATTTCATGACAATATAGCTCTCGCAGACGATATATTTGCTTGGATTGGTAGTCTTTCAGACCATCTTGTTTGCATACGCTGTCCTCCATTCTGCATAGTAAGGATTCTTGGTTGTTACATAGGTGAAGGTCATATCTTTGGTAGTAATCAATGGAATCTCATATTTCTTGAGCAGATAGACAACGGCATCCATGAGCTTTTGATTGCCAATGGTTGTAGGAGTGATGGCGTCAGGTTCATCGAGCGTATCTACAGAAGTGCCGATTACAGTGCCGGTCGCATTTTGAACATCTGTACTCGTTCCACTAAATACATCGGAAGAGATATCCTGTGTCCCTGTGGTGTCGCCTAATCCTGTTCATAATACAGTTCCCTCTCCTGTGAAGATGTATCCGTCTGTAGGGATCCTATCTTGTCCAAGGAAATTCTGTGCAATATAATCAGAGAAAGATGATTGATATTCCTTATGCACTTGATAATAATCGTATGCCGTCAGCACAAGACTGATGATCAAAAGGATGAGGTATATCTTGGTTCCTGTCAATGCCCAGAAACTCTTGGTGATACGATGTTTGAATATTAATGTCAAAGACATGAAAACGATAAAGCCGAGCACCAATGCGAAGAGCAACATAATTTCTATAGCTCCGCTGTTGTATTGGAACATAAAGAAAATGATGATTGCTACGGCGAAACTGATGATGGCAGGCATAGCCAATTCAGATCTTTTTTTATGGTCCCTAACCGTAGAGTGGAAATGCTCTTGGAAAGTGACTTTGGATTCGTGTATAGGCCTTTTTTCGATATCTTTTTTTTCTTCTCCTTTGCCTCCCTCGACAGCATTGTAGAGGACGCCTATCAGGATGATAGCGATCAGGTTAATCGCTCCGAGCCAGAAAAATTTTGCCTGTCATCGCAATATTCCTATAATCAATGGTTGCAGTACGAAAAAATAGATACTAAACAAAAGAAAGAGGTTTTTTTTCATAGAGCTGTATAATATTAAATAAAAATGTCAATTATTTTTGCCTATATATCGGCATATATATACAATACGAGGTATTTTTCAAGGTCAAAAGTTGCAAAATTTTTGTAAACGGATAGAATTATATCAATAGTCAAAGTACTGTTTTGACGCTTTATATTCTCGGCAATCCCTATGAAAAAATTCATGCTCGCAGCTATTGTTATGTATGCAAGCCTGATCGTCGTCTGATATGCTCAGATGATTGTTCCTGATTCAACAAATTATATTCTTACCGAACAGGAAAGCTCTGTACTCGTTTCTGATGATATCAAGGATCCACTCAGATGAGGTGCGTACAATATCTTATCGCCCGAAGATGGAACAGGATTAGTTTCGGGAGTAGTAGGCGTAGGGGAGCAAATCCAAACGCATGAGACAGCACAGAATAAAGTCATGGATCTTATCAAGAGCGTCATCAATTATGCATTATGATTACTTGGCTTGGTGGCATTGGTGTATTTGATCTATCATGGGTTTCTTATGGTTACTGCTACGGGTGATGATACTCAATACAAGAAAGGAATCAAAGGAATCAAATTTGCTGCTATAGCTATAGCAGGTATCGGTGCTAGTTGGCTTATCGTGAGTGCAATATTCCGATTAATTGCTTTACTTATTTGACAATAAATATGATGATATCATTTTGGCAGAAAATACTATTTGGTATCTTCTCCATCTTTGGAACAGCTTTTGTTGTAGTTGGATCTTTCCCTGGAATAACATCGGCGCAATTTTCAGAATCTGAATCAGCATTTCCTTATGAGATCCAAGGTCAGGAATATGAGGAAGGCTTTGAAACGACAGATATCGCTTCAGGACTTATCGTCCCTGAAATGGAGGGAAATACAAGCCTTATCAAAAAGTTGACCAATTACTTCGGGCTTAGTGATACTCAATATTACCAAGAAGATACCAAGACTCCAGCGACAAATTACATCAAATGGATACTCAATATTCTTCTCGGACTTGTGAGTTTGCTTTCGCTCGTGATGATTATGTTTGCGTTCTATCTTATCTTTTTTTCCAAGTGAGATGAAGCAGTTACAAAAGCCAAGAAGATCTTGATTGGCGTGGGCATAGCACTTGCTATCATGGGATTATCACGATTTATCGCAAGCTTCTTCTTTGATATTTATGGAACAGTGACAGGTACAGGAATATAGTTTTACCTTCTTTTGTTAACACATGTTGTTCGCTCCTTGAGACAAAAACAAAATTCAGAAAAAATCACAAGAGAATCTCTTCAATGCGGAGACAATGTTACCGATCTCCGAAATTAGGAACGATACCATTATTATGAAGGACGGCGGACTCAGATCAATCCTTAGAATCAACGGTGTCAATCTTGATCTCAAAAATTTCGATGAACAGCAAATCGTACTCGAGCAATACAAAAAGTTTCTCAATGGACTCGAATTTCCTATGCAGATATTGGTCCGCAATACATTCCTAGATCTTTCAAATTATCTGACGTATATAAAAGAAAAATTAGATGTTATAGAAAATCCTGTACTCAAATCGCAATGAGAATCATATTATAGATTTTTGCAGAATATCGATATGCAACAAGGATTGATTTATAACAAGGAATTTTATATCATTGTGCCATATTACGAAAGCGAACAGGACAAAAGTTCTATTCAGAGATCACGATGGGGAAAGTTGCTTGACGTACTCAATGCTAAAGATACTGTAGAAAAAATTGTTCAGAGATATAGGCAGTTTCTCAAAGGTAGGAACGGTTTGGAAACAAGGGTAAATCTGATTATTGAAGGTCTGGGCAGTATGGGTATTTGAGCAGAGAAAATCACGACACCTGATATTATCAATCTTCTCTTCCGCTGCTATAACCCATTACTCCATAGCTCGCAAGCTTCTATGATGTAATCGATAGTGTATACGTACATTATACAAAAAAATCCGTATCCACGGATTTTTTCTATGTGTTTTTGTTTTATTGCTATCGTCTAATTATATTTTCATGTCGATATCGTATTTTTTTTCTTCACAATATTTCTTTGCTTTTTCGTAGATTTCATCACACTTCGTTATTCGTTCTGTTTTACCTTCTCCTCTATCGACTTGTTGCTGATATCGTCATTTTCTTCTTTCGATCTCTGCTAATGATGCGATGCAGCAAACTTCCTCATTGGTGATTGCCATACCTGCAGAGCTGATTCCCATATCTGTAGGGGATTGATATTTGACCATATAGTTTTTGTGCGTTACTATTTTCTTCGCAATGCCCATGACTACTTCAAAGGCTTCCATATCTCTATTATAATTCACTGCGTCTATGCCATACGCTTTTTTATGATAGCTATCCATCATATTTCCGTCGCCGATATCTATCGTCGCGGCTTCGTATGCTAAATTGACAGGATGATTGATGGGAAGATTCCAGACAGGAAAGGTCTCGTATTTTGCATATCCTGACTTGATATCGATCTGATGATCATTGTAGATCTGTCCCAGACAGGTAGACATTTTTCCGCTACTGGAAGCTGCTCCTGTAACGAGGATAAGATTTTTTGTCAGTGGAATATGATCGTCATTACCAAATCCGTCTTCACTGAGGATGGTGTCCGTATTGTGAGGATATCAGGTAATCTTGTATCTTTCTCGGACTCTGTATTGTTTTCTCTGAAAATCTTTTTCAAAATCGAGAACGATATCGAATCTATCGGTGACATCGATGTTGTTGATGACGATATGTGGTTTGATTCAGATATTTTTTTCGATGATTCTTACCATCTGATATACATAATCTTTATAGTCGATATCTTCGTTGCTCAATTGCCTATTGGACAAAATATCATTTGCGTTGATACAGAACAATATTTCCGCCTGACTCTTCAATGACGAAAAGATCTGTTTCTTCGATTCCGGATCGAATCATGGTAGGACTCTTGCTGCGTGTGCGTCATACATAAATTTCCCTCCAATCTCGAGATACAATCTTCCTCCGCCAAAATTAGCGATCCTATCGAGGATTTTCTCTTTTTGGAGCTTGATATATTTCGCACCATCGAAGCCATTTTTCTTATAGTTGATGATGTCGGTGGAATTGATTGTGTTCATGCAAAAAATCAATGATATAAACATCATAAGTATATCCGTAGACGGTATTTTTGCAAAAATATGCCGTTTTACCGGCATATTCTCTTGCGTTTTTTTGGAAATATGTTGTGTTTTGACTATTTTACGACTTTTCCGTTATCCAAGGTGATGATATCATCCGCGAACTTCAAAATACTCCTGTCATGTTCGATCATCAGAATAGTATCTCCCTTATCCAAAAACTCTTTGATGACTCTCAGTAATTTCACGATATCGTCTGCGTGAAGACCGACGGTCGGTTCATCGAGAAAGTACATCGTATGTCATTTGTAGGATTTCAATAGGTGTTTGACTAGCTTTAATCTCTGACTCTCTCCTCACGATAATGTATGTGCAGGTTGTCCCATTTTGAGATATCCCAATCATATATCAACCATTAGTTGTAAATCATCACGGATGTGGTCAAGTTCAGAAAAGAATTCCAAAGCATCTTTGATATACATATCCAAGACCTCATCGATACTTTTCCCTCTTCGTTTGATTGCCAGTATTTCCGTCTTATATCTTTTCCCATTACATAATTCACATGGGACATAGGTGTCAGGCAAAAATTGCAATTCTACTTTTTTATATCCATACCCATCGCAGGCAGGGCAAGCTCACTTATCGGAGTTGAAACTATAATAACTTGCATTGAAACCAAGATATTTACTTTCCGTCGTCCCTGCATAGAGTTGTCTGATGTTATCGAACGTTCAGATAAAGGTCGCTGGGCAGGATCTCGGTGTCTTACCGATACTCGTCTGATCGACATAGATAGTGTTCTTAATCTCTTCGTGACCCAAGATAGTATCGACGGACAGGTCTTTGTAGAATTCCTGCATCGCGAGATTCTCATAATGTTCGTATTCATCCTTATGCATGACAGGCGCAGCGAGAATATCGGTCCGATTCCATCATTTTTTCAAGAGTTCCAACCTGATGAAACTCTGGATGAATTTCTGTTTTTCATTCAAAAATCTAAATAATGTCGTATACATCAATGTCGTTTTTCCGGCACCGGACGATCAAGTGATAATGGTGAACGTTCATAATCTGATCCTGACATCGATATCTTTCAGATTATATTTGGATGCTTTCTTGATGCTGACGTAATTGTTGCTTGGGGTATGTTCAAAATTCGCCGTCACTTTTTTCTTTCATAGGATATATTGTGCAGTCAGCGTGTTCGATTTCAAGAACTCATCGTACGGTCCATTGAACATAACCTTACCTCAGAAATCTCAGGCGCCAGGCCCTATTTCTACGACTCGGTCGGATGCTTCAATAAATTCTTCGTTATGTTCTACGACGACGATGGTGTTGCCCATCTCTCTCAATTTCTTGATGGCGGTGATCGCTCTCATGATTTCTTTCTGATCGAGACCGATGGTCGGCTCGTCGAGGACATAGATGATCCCCGTCAATTTATTTCCCAACTGTTTTGCTAATCTCAATCTCTGGATCTCTCCTCAGGAGAGTGTATCGATTCATCTATTCAGACTTAAATATCCCAATCACAGATCCAGGATGGTTTTTGCTCTATCGATAAGCGGATTGCCGATTCTATCGACGAGCGTTTTATCTTTCGTTGTATGCTCTTTGTAGAGATCGATGAATTCCACTAATTCGCTCAGTGGCATTTTCTGTAAGTCTGCAATGTTGTATTTTCCTGATGCTTTATCTTTTGTTTTACTTTTGAATGTCAAAAATACATTCAGACTCTCTTTCCTTAGCTTCGCTCCGTTGCATTCCGGACAGGTTTTCATATCGAGCATCGCCTGAAAATCTACGGTCAAAAGCCCTTTTGCGTACTGGTCTTTTACGATTTCCTCTATTCCCTTGTAATACATACTCATATATTTTCCGCCGTAGTTCACTCTGATCAATTCTTCATCTCCAAAAAGAACGACGTGTTGAAATCGTTCCGGCAAGTCCTTCCGTAGTTTATCAGGATCGATACTATATTTTTGCGCTAATTTCAGAAGCAATGACTGTCCGAGATTGGAGTCTCTCCGTGGTAAGATTGCCTTCATATATGGACTCATCGGATCAAGGATTTTGTCGAAATCTACCTGCAAAATCTCGCCGATTCCATGACAGAGCGTGCATGCTCCTTCCTGCCTGTTAGGTGAGAAATACTGTGTTGTGAATTCTGGATAGGTGATGTTACAATCTGCACAATACATTTTGTCGGTAAACCGTTGGATCTCACTTTTGGCTTTTGCTCTCTTGGTTCATTTTTCCGTGACGAAGATTCAGAATTTTTTGAACTCGCCAAGAATTTTTATGATATCTTCTTTTAATCTGGAAAGCTTTGCTTCTTCGACAGTCACTCTATCGTAGATGCCGTAGATGCTTACCGGAAAATATTCTACCGGGATATTCGGTGTCTCGAGGTAGAAATACTCTATAGGATCAAGGGACGTAGGGCTTTGTACTTGTTTCTGTTTCTTTGGCTCTTTGTCTTTTTCCCCTTGTTTTTTTGTAGCATCAGCGACAATCAAATAACGAGTGAATCCCTTTCCTTTTTCCACTTTGTTTCTATTTTTTTTGACGAACTCCATCAAATCTTCTTTCTTCTCAAAATGCCCTGATTCTTGGAGAAGATATATTTTCTGACTCATATAATGTTTCTGTATTTCTCCCATGACCTGTTC
Source organism: uncultured Candidatus Peribacteria bacterium (assembly GCA_964560855.1). GTDB lineage: Bacteria > Patescibacteriota > Gracilibacteria > Absconditabacterales > Absconditicoccaceae > CAJBLF01. Next base: position 35,153 of record CAZLLU010000004.1, read on the forward strand.
GATGGTCTGCGGTTTGATTATTCTTCCACAGTTGTAGCAGTAACTATCTCCCAGTTTTGCATACAACAATCTCAGATAGTCATCGATCTCCGTCAGTGTTCCGACCGAGCTTCTCGAGTTTCCTCCTTTCTTGTTCTGCTCTATCGCTATGGCAGGGGAGAGCCCGCTACAGTAGTCGATCTCAGGTCTTTCTCACAAATTGAAAAATTGTCTCAAGTATGAGCTCAATGACTCTATGTATCTATACTGTCCTTCTTTGTAGATAGTATCGAAGGCGAGCGAAGATTTTCCTGATCCGGAGACCCCCGTGATGGTGATCAGTTTGTTTTTTGGAATCTCAATATCGATATTTTTCAGATTATGAGTTTTTACTCCCTGAAATTTTATCGTCGCTTCGAAATTACTCAATATTGGTGCTGCTTTTTTCTTTGGCATGTTTTTGAATTCAGAATTTAGAATTAAAAATTTAGAATTAAAAATTTAGAATTTAGAATTTAAAATTTAAAATTAAAAATTAAAAATTTAAAATTTAAAATTTAAAATTATTCTCCTATATATTCAAACCTTTTAACTTTCTTTCCATCTACCATAACATACTCTTCGAACATAGTTTTTGGCCTGACTCGCAATGCATTATCGCCAAATTCATCACTATGATACAATGCTTTGTAGACGACAAGTTCCTCCAAGGTTTCGCTATGTCTGGCTATTCAGATGACTTCATAGCTTTTCCCTTTGAAATGACGATATTTTCAGAGTTGCATTTGTTTTAAAAATTAGAAATTGAAAGCATGAAGGCATAGGTTTTAAACTGAACGCTTATTAGCTATATTGTAGCTTTAAGCTTTAAACTTTAAACTTTGAGCTTTAAGCTTTAAACTTTAAACGAATAGGTATATTTAGTACGTGTTTTTAAGCTCTCGATCCAAGACTTTTACAAATTTTGGGATGAGACCGTATCTGGTAGCTCCACTATATTCTTGGGTATATCCGTCATAGAGGTAGTTTGGATGGATAGGGAGGACAACATTACCTGAGATGGTTCCACCGTTGTAGAGCGCTGAGTGATTTACAAGTCCGGTCATGTCGAAGCCAGTGTACGTCAAGTTGATTCAGAGTTTAGAGTTATATTGGGTTCGTTTTGCTTTGGAAAAATCTATGAAATCCTGTATGGTGGTCAGGAATTTTCCCTCAGTGATATTTCCTGTTCCATATTCCTTGCTGAGGATCTGGAATGGGCCATCGCCGTTTTCCGGCAAATAATATCCGCAATTACTTTCCCTATACCGAGTAGCTATCGTCAGCGCTGTAGGAAAATTGTTTGCAAAACTGATGCTATCTATGGTATTGTATCGTCCAGTGCAGCTATCGGCTGTCGTAATCTCCTTGCTGACGCCGCTATACTGATTGACGAACGTTTGTTTGGATGTTTCGGAAGTGTTTTTTGCTTTGGATTTTTCCGTGTTGATTTGTGACATATGATAAGCAGCGAGCGTATCGAGATAATAGTCGAGTTTATCGTGGCCAGAAAATTGCTCTTTGAGATTCTTGAGTTGAATATAGAAATCTCATTTGATTGTCATGTCGCCGGAACTTATGGTATCGAATTGTGCCCTGAGTGAGTTGATCGCGGTTACATCACGGCTCGTTGGTTCATAGGCAAAAGTGAGGCTACACAAAAGTCCAATGATGATAAAGGAAAAACAGAGTTTCTTCATGATATGAAAAAAAGAAATAAATCCAATCCTGCTGAAGCAGGGTTTCCTGAAAGGTCAACTTTCAATGTAGATTTATCTCTTCTAATTTCAACGACAAATAATTATTCTGAAGAGATAATTTCGACATCACAAAAATGCTCAATACTTCGAATTTTTGTGTGTCTCAAATATCTCCTCTAATTTCAATGACAAATAATTATTACAAGAGAAATATACTATAGCTTGATTTATGGTTTCTTCCTGCCTGGATTGTGGAATGAAATCTTTTTGAGATCTTCGTATTTTGTAGGTATTGAATAATTCGGCGCTGCATCCTTTCATCATAGTTGAGTGTAGAGTCGTGTTATCGCATTAATGCCATTTATGCTTTTTTCATCTCGTTTTTTTATATAATCATCAAAAGAAGATTCATTTGCATAGCGAAGGTCTGTTGGTAGTAATGTATCAAGTTTATGGGTTTTAATCATTTCAAAGAATGGATCATACCAATACGAGTTGGTGACAGTGAGTCCTCCTTCTCTTTCTTTGGCGATTTCGATAGATCTATTGAAGAAACTATCATATGATGCTGATGGATCCTTTGCAAGTTTGTTCAGCTCTTTTCTGTCTTTTTCTCACCATCATGGATAGTGTCCCATCTGCTGGTTCAGATAATCACGGAATGCAGATTGATTGGTGACGAAGGCTCCTTCCTCGAGTTTTCAGAATTCTCCTTGTTCACTAACTCAGAGGCCTTGCAAAAGTTGTTTTCTATTAGACGTAAAGAATTGTGAAGCAGTAGTGATAGACGCTCCTCATGCTACCGGTATGATCGGCAAAGTCATTGCTGTTTTCTCTATGAATCATGTGACGTCTTTCATAACTGACTGTATAGGTCATTCTCCTGCGGTCAGCGATATTTTGATAAATCGCCATACCAGGAATATCACGAAAAAGAATAAAATCAGCTCGACGAAGATCGTCTGCCCGATTTCCTTGGCGTCTTGGGTTACGAGATTGTCTTTTCCAAAGGCATAATTTTCTTGGATCTCTATGCTACTGACACCTTCTATCTCCATCTTAGCTGCTGATCCGGTGACAGAAAGCACTACGCCATTGAACTCCTGTGGAATTTGGGTTTGCATGATGTTCTGTATGCTTGCAACCAAAATCAGGATAAGGGAGAATCCAGCGACGAATATTACTGGCTTGAAGATCATATCAATCATGACCGAAAATTTGAGGTATTTGGTAATTCATCCGCTACTGCCTTTCCCTCAACCGAGAGCATCCTTGAATATCTCAGCTAGGATAAGCAACGGTGCTCCTATGATGAATATCCGCATGAAAGCTACCCTGATGATGTTTGCGATGAAGATCAGCGCAAGTCATATGGTATATCATAGGATGATGACAAGTCTCAAAAGGAATGCTATAGTGATTTCCGTCCCTGTATCGATTCCTCCTACATTCAAGTAGTTCTGGAATTTGAAGACACTGAATCCGAGGTATATGAGCGGCCCACTCACTGATTTGTAGGTAGGTAGTAAGCTGTTCCATGTCGTAGGATCTGCGTGCTCAGTGCTTGGTATATCCATACTATTGAGTTTTTCCATATCTATCGTGATCTTTTTGGGCGTGGTCGTCAAAGAATCTGTTATTTGTTCTTGGAGTTTAGCATCGTTTTGTAGGAAGGTCGCAGGGAATGTTCCGATTGCTGATGTAGCAACCGTAGAGATATCCACAACAGCTCCTACCAGGAACCGGCTTGCCTGGATAAGTACGCCCGCAATCAGCGTCTTGGTAATGATTTTTTTAATGTCCATTTTTTCCTTGCCTATGAGGTTTTTGACGATGCTTCGGAGTACGATAGCGACGAGCCCGAAGTTCGCGAAGTTCTTCATGATATTCCATATCTTCCGGAGATAGATATCCATATGGAGGACAGCTCCATAGACCCGATCGTTGGTCATGAGCTTACCCGCCAATACCGCAAGGATGATCCAAAGCCGAGAGCAGAGCGAAAGGATACTGCTCAGAAAGGTCTTGAATTTTTCCAGGCTTGCGTTTTCTGCAGCATAGGTAGGCAGGATGAAAAAATATCAGAGAATAAAAATCACTGCGACAATTTTGATAGTCGTTGGATGAAGCAATGTTCTCATGATTTTTTTGATCTGCATAGGCTACGGATGTTCATATAAGGGATAAAATGTGTTTAAGGTGTTTGTTTAGTTGAGACATCTATTTTATATGTCATATTGCCGTTAGTATCGGTGGTATCTGGAGTAATAGTGATTTTTGTGCTGCTATCATCTGTCAATTGTTTTATGAAAGGAGCATTATTGGTTTGTCTGAAATATGCATCCACATATGTCTTGTTGTCATCAATAAGCGCTTGAATTTCATTTGAGGTCTTGTTGCTTGTATCTGTGATTTTATTGCCGATCTTGCTCATGAAGTTTTGAGTCGTTTGGAGCTTTTCTTCGTCGGTGAACCGTTCGATACCACCTCCAAACATAGGCGCGAAATTTTTGATGGCTGCATTTTTAGCTTCCTGGTTTTCTGTTCCAGGATATAAGTCTTCGATAGCTTGGTATATGGTGGCTCTGTTTTCGTTAGAACCGTAATCAGCTATCTTATCAGGAGCTTTCAATCATACAGCAGAGATTCCTGCTTCAGGTGTTCATGATTGTACCATCGTTTTTGCCTGTTCCAATGAGAAAATAGGTGATTCTCATGTTCATTCTATATATTGTCTTACCGTATTTCTCTGTTCCGTTTCTCTCTCTTGGACCCATCTTGCAGGAGCCTGTTTGAGCTCAGTGAAAGCGCTTCCCAGACCGACTCTTTGTCCTTCTTTTCCGCCAAATGGAATGATAGGCAACGTCTGGAATAGGTTGGAACCAAAGGCTTGTATTTGTCCTCCGATCTTCTCTCCGAGCGCGTTTGCTTTGATGGCTGCAAAGAGTATGGTCCGTAGGATACCTATAGCGAAGAAATTGACGACCAGCCATGAAAACCGATCAAGCGATCCTCATCGACTGAAATTCTTGAGTTCAAGTTCAACGGAGTTGGCAAATTGATATTTTGCTGAGTCCTGAGTGTGTTCTAGAGGGGTTATAGTGAGATCTGAAGCTATCTGGCTGGAGATTTGTTGATTCTCTTCTGGAGTGAATGCATTGATCAGTGCTGTCATGAAAATGAGCGAAATGCTCAGCGCAGCTACCGTGACTACCGGTGCGAAGATGAGCTTGATGACATTTCACAGATCGAGATGCTTGCCGAGACTTCCTAATGCCTCTTTTGGTATGAGTTTATCGAAGACGTTTTTGATGATAAGGAACGGTGAAGCAGCGATATAGAGCC
>CAZLLU010000005.1:0-35905 GCA_964560855.1 uncultured Candidatus Peribacteria bacterium
GTAACAAGGCATCCTTACCGGAAGGTGAGGATAGACCACCATTCTAACCTATAATAAACTTAATACCTACCCGACCATGTCTTTATCTCTTTTTGATACTATTGAATAACCGTTCTTACGAGCGGTTTTTCTTTTTGCTGAAAAACTCTTGCAATATTTTTTTTGAACACTATCTTGGTGGAGGTTCTTCAAAAAAATGCAATCCCCTATTTACAGGTGGATTTTTTTTAAAATGATTTTATTTTCTAATCATATATCCCTATGTATGATGCATTGAAAATGCAGGAGGAGACTAAGTGTTTTGAAACCTATTTACTCATTCAGAGTCGTATCAAGGATGAATGCGGTGATTCTCTAAAAAATGTCTTATTACAAAAACTTGACCAGAAATATCTGGCTGGTGCTAAAGCGTATGAACTTATGGAAGTTCTAACTATGATGCATCATTAGTGAGTTTGATCTTGTTCTTTGTAGATGATATCTGACTTGAATGTGAGATAGGTCATCAGGAAAAATGCAAGGATGATGATCGGTATTGTCACATAACTCATGCTGTATTGTAGACTGATATTGTAGATGCTATGAAGTCATAATCACGATATGATACCTAGGATCACTGGTATAATGATACTATTGCTCCTCTTTTTGCTTTTGATCATGATGAAGGCAATCAGCGCTGTCGATACGATATGGATTAATGTACTGACCAATCCTCTTCCGATGATGAGACTGACAATATTGATGTTTTCACTGCTGATCATAGCGTTCACGACATAGAGTATATTTTCTACAGCTCCGAAGCCTAATCCCACTAGTATACAGAAGAAGATCAAATTGCTTTCATTCGGTTCTTTGCTCGCTAGAAATAGATTATTTCCTGCTGAATATTTCATATATTCCTCTGCATATGCAGAGATGATATAATAAAGTAGCAGGACGTTGATTCCTGTGATGAATCCTCCGTAAGCAAGGGCTACGAAAAAGAGGGATCAGATAAGAAGTATTTGTACTATCCTTTTATATCGATTTTTGAAAAATATTGTCATGATAGCTACGAAGAGCGTGCAATATCCTACAAACATGAGCAGCGATTTGGTATTTATAATGTTCGTTAGCGAGAGGTTTTCTTGTCAGAAGACACCAAGCAAATATTTGTATGCGAAGAGTGATCATACGATGATGATGCCTAGACCAAACACTTTCAATGTCATTCAGATTTGAATTTTCTTTTGCGAAAAAATTGTATTTATGATCCGGATTCGTACATATACCAGTAGAATACTTGTAATGATTGGTCGGATTAATTTCACGATGAAACGACTAAACGATAAAACGGTTAAGCGATCCTATGACTTCTTCTGTATCTTGTTCATTACAGACGATAAAAAGCTCTTGAGCAGTAGCTCATTTACTCATGATACATTTGATTCCACTTGGTGTAGGATACGATACTTTGAAGCGGATTTCGGATGATCATTTCTGTTGTCTAGAAATCCTTCCAGGGATTATTCTACTAATTAGTGGATGTTTTTCAATCTCTGCAATCAGTTTGTGAAATTCTGGCAGGATATGGTGTTCAGTTTTGGTTTTGAGGAATTTCACGATAAAATGATAAAATGATAAATGATAAATGATAAATGATATATTTGATTTAAAGCTTAAAGTTAAAAGCTTAAAGTTAAAAGTTAAAAGCTTAAAGTTAAAAGCTTAAAGCTCAAAGTTAAAAGTTCAAAGGTAAAAGCTGTAATATGGTTAATCAATATTTTTATTCTCTCTGATTTTTATTCTTATTATATATACATGAAATTATCTGAATTATTATGACGTGAGGACTTGAAAGAGAAGTTTGTGCTCCAAAAATTTCTTTGCGAATTTCTTTCTTGTACGAGAGAACAATTGTGGACTGATATGGATAAGGAGCTTTCTGACGAGATTATACAAAAAACCTTTACCGCTTACAAGTCTTATGTTGAGGATAAAAGACCTTTGGAATATATTCTTGGCCATGTCGATTTTTTTGGCAGGGAGTTTTTCGTAAATGAGGCGACGTTGATTCCTAGACCTGAAACGGAATATATGATAAATTCGGTTACCGAATTTATCAATGAAAAATGAAAAATGAAAAATGAAAAATGAAGGAAAAGCTTGTTGTTGGATATAGGAACGGGGTGTGGAGTGTTGGGAATCTCAGTTTTGTTGCAGAATCCAGAATATTTTTCTGATGCGATTCTTTCTGATTATTTTGAAAATGCTTTGGAGATAGCAAAGAAGAATTTTGAAACGTACAGAGAAGAAATCCTTGCTGTGAATCGTAATCTGAAAGTCGATATTTTGCAATCAGATCTTCTTAAATTTATTGAAAATTGACTTGTCCTCGAAGGAGGGAAATCGAAAATTGAAAATTGAAATGTCGTTCTTGTGGCTAATTTACCGTATATACCTGAGGAGACGTTTGAAGTAAATGTTGCGGACAATGTCAAAAAGTTTGAGCCTAAACCTGCTTTCGTAGGCGGTGATGATGGATTGGATTATTATAGGAAGATGTTTGAACAGATATTTTCCTTAATTGAAAATTGAAAATTGAAAATTGAAAATTGATTTGTAATGTTTTTGGAGATGATGACATGGCAGGTTGATGTTTTACGCCAGAAATTCGGTTATGCGTTTGAGTTTGAAGAGGTGAAAACCTTCCATTTCAATATCAGGATAGTAAAAGCTCGACTGAAATAGCTATCCAAATATTTTCTTAATTCTCGCTATCGCTTTGGGCATATTTCTCATACCTTGACCGACAGGATAGACTTTATGCTGTGACGATGGAGAGATTGAACGATTGAAAGATGGAATATTCGAAGGTTTGGAATGTATGCTAAGAAGTTTATACTCTTTTTCCTTATACTCAGAAACTTTGATAGATTTGCCTAGCAGGATTGGATTTTCGTGATTTTCGAATGTAATGATGTGTTTTGGTTGTAAGATTGTTATTTTTTTAAGCGTATATGCTAGGTAGTCTTTGAAGATATTATCTTTAAACGGTCTTGTGTTTGCTTGGATATACTTTGGCTAGGTTGGTAATATAAATCTTCTTTTTCGTGATATGGAGGTAAAGCGTTTCGGCGAATTTTTCTGTTCGGTCGTCTGCTTTCATGAGTTGGATCTGATCAAAGAAATTTTTATCCAAGAGGTTTGCTTCGTAAAAAATCTTCCGAACGTTTTTGGTTCCTAGTCGAGGAGCACGAATTCATTTCCATCATTTTACTTCTGACACATTTTTTCCTGTTGGATTCATGAATACGAAACAGATGTCAGGATTTTTTGTACATCCTTCTCCGTGAACGGCAAAAAGGAATGTTTCTCTATACTGTTTCTGAGGTTTTCTCTCGTGTTTGTAGAGATGGTTGAGCTGAAGAGATATGTGTTGAAAGTTGAAAGCTGAAAGTTGAAAGTTTGAAGTTGAAAGCTGTTTTTATTGTTTAGTATGTTTTATATTCATAGTTTTCTGGTGAAGTAGTCTTCCTTGTTTTCAAATTGCACTTTGATCATCACGTTTCTTCCTAATACTTCGCTTATTTTTTCTTCGATATATTTCATATTATCCATGTTACTGAAAACGAGCTGAGCGACTTTGCTGATAGTGATGAATTCTATCGTATCGCCAGTTATCCTGTTGATAATCAATTTATCTCTTAGGGAATTTTTTATTGAAAGTTTTTCTATTTTATCGATGAGTTGGTTGAGGATATCATCAAAGCTTATTTCATTCTCTGTCATTATTTTATCTTCCGGTATATAAATTTCTATAGCAATTATTTCTTTATACCGCTAAAGCGGTATGGAATCGATGTCATAAAAAAAACAAATCTTTTTCGCTTCTCGCGGATTTATTTTTTTATTGCATCTCTTTCCAAATGCTTATGTAGTGCAACTTTGTAGACGATCGTAGGGTAGGGATAATGTCTGATATTTCCAATGATATCCGTGAATGCTTCAGATATTTTGGTAGAAAAATCTATATCTTCCATGAAGATTTGATCGATATACATAAGTGTCTGTTTAGCAAAACTATGGAGATCTATCCCTTGGTCGTGGATTTCATCTACTCTTTCAAAGATGGCTTTCGCTTCGCCGGCTTTTATCAGTTCAAGAAAATCCTTGATCAATACTTCCGATGCGACACCGAGGAATTTCGTGATATGTTCCTCATCAATATCTCCCAATACACTGACTTGATCGATATATTTCACTGCATCACGTACACATCCTTCAGATATTTTGGCAATTAGCTCTATCGCTGCGTCTGTTGATGTTAATTGTTCTTGTTCAACTATGCTTTTTAGATGTTTCCCTATTTCTTTCTTATCAACTTTTTTGAAATTGAATACTTGGCAACGAGAAATAATCGTTTCTGGAACTTTTTGTAATTCTGTCGTCGCAAGAATAAAACAGACATTGTCTCTTGGTTCTTCTATTGTTTTTAAGAGTGCATTGAACGCTCCCTTACTCAACATGTGGACCTCATCTATGACGTAGATTTTTTTCTTGAGCTGTGCTGGCGGATATGCTGCCTTGTCGAGGATCTCTTCTCTGATATTATCGACGCCAGTATGTGAAGCGGCATCTATTTCGACATAATCCAAGGATTTTTCTTCGTTGATGATTCTGCAGTTGTCGCATTCGTTGCATGGATTCCCGTCTTTGAGATTGAGACAGTTCAGTGCTTTCGCCAATATTCTGGCTGCAGTTGTTTTCCCCGTTCCTCTTGGTCCGAATAAGAGATAATTATGATGTACTTGTTTATGAGTACTCATCTGTGCTTTTAATATTTCCGTAATATGTGTCTGTCCGATGATAGTGTCGAACGTTTGTGGACGGTATTTGTTAGCAAGAGACATAAAAATTTAATGAAAAATTAAAAATGAAAAATGAATAATGTTGGTGTTGTCTTAGTATGGATTATTGTAGAATTACGATAGTTTGTAGGTAACCAATTCTTTCGTTTTTCACTGTTTTTTGGTTGTAGTTATTTGGTGTATTTTTTCAATGAAAAACCTTTATTTGTCTCCATATTGACTTTTGTGTGAACTTCTTTATAGTATTTTTCTAAATATAAAAAAATATTAACAAATAAAAAAAAGAGAAGTATGTTATGGAAACAAAAAAATTAGTGATTCTATTCTTGAGTGAATCCACCCAAGAAAATTTTGATTTGATTAAAGAAAATCGTTTAGCATTGTCGTTGATATGTGAAAATAAAAGCACATCGATATTGCTTGAATTTACCAAAACATTTGAAGATTGGTTGGTCATTTACAACAATTCTGATGGTAAAATCAGAAAATTTACTCTTAAACAAATGAGTAAATTCAAAAAATCATTTAAAGAATGGAAAAACATCTGTAATCATTCTAATGGTGAGATTAAATATCTTGCTCTTCAAAAAATGGTTAAAATAGCGAAAACATTTGAAGAGTGGCGAGACGTTTGTAATAATTCTATTGGTGAAACCAAAGCTTTTGCTCTTCAAAAGATGAGCGAATTAGCAGAATTATTTGATGAGTGGAAATTCATCTGTAATAATTCTAGCCTCGGTGAAACAAAAACTCTTGCTATTCAAAAAATGAAAAAACTAGCAAAAACATTTAAAGAATGGCAGGACATCCATAATGATTCTGACAATGACACCCAACTTCTTGCTCTTCAAAAGATGAGCGAATTAGCAGAATTATTTGATGAGTGGAGGTTTATTTGGGATCATTCTTTCGGTGAAATAGAGATTCTTGCTCTTCAAAAGATGCTTACATTGGCAAAAACATTTGAAGAATGTGAGTTTGTTTGGTATAATTCTCGTGGTGAAATACAAACTCTTGCTCTTCAAAAGATGCTTACATTGGCAAAAATATTTGAAGAATGTAAGCTTGTTTGGAGTAATTCTCGCGGAAAAATCCAAGATCTTACTTATCAAAAGATGAGAAAATTCATCAAACCATTTGAAGAGTGGGTGGATATCTGGAATCATTCTTACGGTGAACTTAAAAATTTTGCTTATCAAAAGATGAGTGAATTCACTAAACCATTTGAAGAGTGGGTAAAAATCTGTAATAATTCTCGCGGAAAAATCCAAGATCTTGCTTATCAAAAGATGAGCGAATTCACCAAACCATTTGAAGAGTGGCTGGCCATTTACAATAATTCTGATGGTAAAATCAAAGATCTTGCTTATCAAAAGATGAGTGAATTTACAAAGTCATTTGAAGAGTGGCGTGTTATTTATGATAATCCTGATGGTGAGATTAAACATCTTGCTCTTCAAAAGATGCAAGAACTAGCAAAACTATTTGAAGAATATAAGTTTGTTTAGAGTAATTCTGTCGGTAAAGCAAAAGCTCATATTCTTAAAAAAATGTTTGAATTGGCAAAACTATTTGAAGAATGGGAGTTTCTTTGGATTCATTCTGACGGTGAATCTCAAGATATTGCTTTTAAAAAAATGATTAAGTTGATTAAAAATAATTAAGTATTGGAAGAGGTAGTTTTTACTACTTCTTTTTTTTATTAAAAAAAACTCCGCTGATGAGCAGAGCCTTTTTTTGTGTTGTTATCACATAAGAATTTTCAAAAAATTCTTATTCCGCTGAAGCGGAATAAAAACGACGACAAATTATCGCTTTGCGAAATTTGCACGTCTTATTTTATCTTTTGAATGATTTCCTTGGCTGGTGATCTCAAAAACTTTTTTTGGATCAAACATCTTTTTTGCCCACATGTGTGGATGATGATCAGAATGATTTTCTCGTTCAAAACTCTTTTTTTTCTCTGTATGATTTTTTTTCTCCGAATTCTCTTCTAGGATATGTAGATCTTTCTCCAAATGATTTTCTTGGTCATCTTTCACTTCATCTGTTTCTTCCTCAATCACTTTCTTTTGCTTTGTTGATAATCGCTTTCTTGCCTTGGATGGTCTTGTTGGCAAAGGTATTGGTGATAATCGCAGCGTTCATCGGCGAAACTGTAATAAACGAAAAATCATCCATCATTTTGAGATCGTCTATCTCTCTGCTTGGAACTCCTGATTCTTTGGTGATCAATTCGAGGAGTGAACGAGCGGTATAGCCTTCTCTTCTTCCTAATGCTACGAACAATCTCTGTTGTCCTGATGATTTTCCTTTATCTCCAAATCTATTTTCTCTCGTCTGCTGTATGATGTCTTTGTATCTCGTCTGATCAAAATCCGTTTCATAATGCATCTTCAAAAGCGCTGCCACGACGTCGCGAGCGTTACTGTTTTCTATAAGCTTGTCTGCTATCTCTATATAATCTTTATGACTTTCTTTTTTTAAAACTCCTTGGATGTTTTCATTTAACTTATCTTTTTTCTTTTCAATTACGCCTTTTACATCTGGGATTTCTCCTTTCTTGATATCCACTTTGTTCACTTTTTTGAGATAAGACATCTTGCTATATTCTCTTGGGGTGATAAAGGTGATTGCTACTCCTGATTTTCCGGCTCTTCCAGTTCTTCCAATTCTATGGGTGTATCTTTCAGCATTTTGTGGAATCGCGTAATTGATGACGTGTGTCACATCATTGACGTCGATACCTCTGGCTGCGATATCTGTCGCTACCAAGATGTTTACTTTTTTGTCTTTGAAGCGCTTGAGGAAATGCTCTCTCTGTTTCTGCGCGAGATCGCCGTGTAATCCTTCTGCACTATATCCTTCGTCATTTAATCTTGATACCAATTCATCTACGTCTGCTTTGGTGTGGCAAAAGATGATTCCATAAAAATCCGTTTCCGTATCCATGATCCTGCGGAGCAATTCAAACTTGTCTCTCTCGCTGACCTCGAAATAGGTCTGATCAGTATTTTCTCCATTATTTTGAGTATTTTCTACTTCTACCAATTCGTAGTCGCCGATATACTTTTTCGCTATTTTCAAAATATCTTTGGACATGGTAGCAGAAAATAACAAAACTTTTTTTTCTGGACTTGTTTCTTTGAAAATTGTTTGGATATCTTCTTCAAATCCCATATCCAACATTTCATCCGCTTCGTCGAGAATAAAATACTGCAAATATTTCAGATCCAAGGTCTTTCTATCAAGATGATCCATGATTCTTCCTGGTGTTCCTACGAGGATATCGATCCCTCTTTTGAGTGCTCTGTGTTGAATTTCGTAAGATTGTTTGCCATAAATCGCCATAACTTTGAGTCCTTTGTTTCCTTGCATGGAATCGATTTCTTCTGCGATTTGTGTCGCAAGTTCTCTTGTAGGAGCTAAGATAAGTGCTTGAACTTTGCCACCTGGGGTAAGTTTTTCTATTAACGGAATACCAAAAGCTGCAGTTTTACCGGTTCCGGTAGCTGCTTGTCCTATGATGTTTTTTTCTCCTTGTAACAAGAGGGGAATAACTTGTGCTTGGATCGGAGATGGCGTGACGAATCATTTTTTCGTCAATGCTGCTAATGTTTTTTCTCAGATTCAAAGGTCTTTAAATTCGGTCATTGTTTTTTCGTAAAAATTAAAAAAGTGCTCTCGTTATTCCTTATGTGTCCATCTGTGGTATATACATGATAGTCCGGTGCACTCTTGATTGTCCTATATGCACGCGGAGGACAGGGTAAGAGTGAGAACGCTTTAGTTCATTATGCTAGTGTTTTTTGAAATAACTAGGTATATACTAAGAAAATCCTACGAAATTACAATGGAGAATTTGCATTTTTTTGAAAATCTCATATAATTGATTATATCAAGTTTATATTTTAAAAAAAAATATGAATTCTTTCCAAAATTTTAAAGACCTCTCCATACATAAAGATTGAACCAGTTTTTCTGTTTCTCCTGAGTTTTTTTTGCAGATTGCTCAAAGCAAAAAGACTTTGGCATCTTTTCTTTCTTCGACTCCTAAAACGCTAAAAGATATAGACTTTTGATTGCTTGGGGATGAACAACTGAATCGTCTCAAAGAAATATCTTCTATCTGAGAATTCGATATATGAGAACATAATTGAATGTTTTGTTTTACCATAAAATGACTCCATGATGTAACTGATGGGTTTATTTGATATACTCCTGAATTGATTTGATATTGAGATGATTTTGTACAAGCATTTGATAATTTTTATGCTAAATTGATTGAATGTCCAGATTGGGTTGTCTATACAAAAACATGATATAATGATTTTCGCTGGGACGAAAAAAAACAACAATTTGTAGCGTATAAATTTACAGAACGAAAAAAATAGCCGAGGTATAGCATAGCTGACTATATTATTTTCTTTATATTGCAAACGTGACCTGATTTATTATTATGTTTTGGCTAAAGGCTGAAGGTTTACCTTTAAAAGCTGAAATATTTGATTTATTATTTAACGTTTTTGGAAGAATGGATATGACACCGTATCGTCAGTTGATGGACAAGGCCATACAGTATTTTGAATCAGAATTAAAATCTTTGCAGGTAGGAAGAGCTTCATCTGGATTGGTAGAAAATATCACTGTGGAAGCGTCATATTGACCAATGAAAATTCCTCAGATCGCTCATGTGACCTTGATGGATGCTCAGACGATCAAGATAGAACCACGAGACAAAAATGAATTGAAACATGTCGAAAAAGCTATCTATGACGCTAATGTCGGACTTGCTCCTCAAAACGAGTGAAGCTATGTAATTGTCAGAGTCCCTGCGTTGACACAAGAGAGAAGGATGGAAATAGCTAAACAAGTCAAAGCTATGGGAGAAGATGTGAAATGACGTATCAGAGTCGCTAGACAAGATGCAATGAAAGACAATAAAGCTATTTTCGATGCGAAAGAGATCGGTGAAGATGAAAGCAAGAGAAATGAAAAAGATATCGATGCATTGGTAAAGACAATGAATGAAAAAATCGATGAGCTCGTGAAAAATAAAAGTGAAGAAGTAATGACTATATAAATTTAGCTTAAAGCTTGAAGCTTAAAGCTTGAAGCTGTATTTTATATGATAAATTTTTGATTATGTTGTGAATGTTGTTTACGGAGATTTTATGTCGTCCTATTTTCAATCTTTTGGCTGTGTTTTTGGCTGTATTCGGCAGCAACCTTGGTGTTGCTATCGTTTTGCTGACGGTCACCATAAGGTTGCTCACTATCAAGCAATTCTCTGCAGGAAATGATATGCAGAAAGGTATGGGTGCTCTTTCTCCAAAGCTCCAGGAAATCCAAGACAAATACAAGGATGATCCTAAGAAACTTTCTGAAGAAACAATGAAAGTATTTAAGACTGATGGAAAAGGCGCTTTCAAGGGTTGTTTTATGATGCTTATCCAAATCCCTGTATTTATCGGACTCTATTATGTGATTAGACATATGGCTACAGCAACTATTCCGCCAGAATGGCTATATAGCTTTTTCCATAGTTTCGGTGCTCGTTTCGTAGAATCTGATGCACTTCAAAGCGGAGTTATCAATACTCATTTCCTCGGTTTGGATCTGCTCTCTACCAAAAATGTCGTATTGACTGTTATCGCTGCAGTATTCACGTATCTTCAGACAAAATTGACAACATTGGCTAAACCTGCAACACCAAATATTCCTGGACAAAATGTTCCTGATATGGGTAAGATGATGTGATTTATGAATATCTTCCTTGTCTTCATGATCGGTTCTTTTGTTTATACGATGCAGACTGGTGTAGGTTTGTATATCGTCACTACTACAATCTTTAGTGTCGCACAATATGGTCGACAATATAGAGCATTGCTCAAAGCAAAATGGATAGAGCGGACAAGTAAAGGAAAAGGCGTTGTCATCAATCCTAAATAGGATTGAGTCTAAAGCTTAAAGCTTAAAGTCTAAAGTCTAAAGCTTAAAGTCATCGTTTAGTAATGTAATGTATAGATATGTTACGAAAACAACTACTAGTCCTGCTTCTGCTGTTTCTAGTGGTTGTTTTTGTTTTGTGGATATTTTATGATGTGTTTTCTTTGTTTTTTCACAAAAGGACCTTTTCTTTTCAATTCGCAGTTCATAAACCATATGATACCATCAAAAACAAAAAAGGGAAACCGAGCATCTTCTTATATAAAAAATCTTAGTTGTTGTATTGAGTATATTTTTTTTGATAACAAGTTAAGCCTGACTGGGATTCCGTCAGGCTGTTATTTTTATGTGTAGGATTGTTTTCTTTTTTGACGGTGAATCCATATCTTCCGTCATGATTTTTTGTTGTTTTGATGTGGAGGTAACCACTTAAGTTGGATGTCTTTTCTTGTTGTTACGCACTGTGTTGTCGGTGTCGAACATTGAGCGTGTGTATGTCTGGATTTTTGAATCTACCTTATCATGTTTAATAATTTCGGTACTTTCATTTTCCAAGATAGTTTCATTTTTGATGACGCTCTGTTCGACTGTTGTGATAAAAACATAACAGTGATTGTTTTTGACAAAGAATGATAACCATACAACTATAATAATTGTTGTCAGGTGCATATCTTTTGTTTTTTTTGTGTGGTGATTCTTGTATTTATCGTAGAATAAAAGTTAAGACTGTTTTTGAAAATGTATTTTTTTTGTGTTTATGTTTGGATAATATCTGCATCTGTAAGCGCTTTGGGTATAATGCTAAAATGATCTGTTCCTGTTAAGGCTATTCCATCTTTGCTTGCATATGTTTGTGTCGTGGTATTTGGTACATAATAGATTTTGTCATTATCTGTCATGTTTGAGGTTTGATGGGCTCCATAGGTTCCGTCTATGATGATTGTTTTGATATCTATTCATCCTTGTTGTCTTAGTTTTCCTGTGAGATCGTTTACTACGGTACCTGCACCGCTATGTCCGATCAGACAGATGTGTCTCATTGTTTTGCCTGCGAATACTTTTGTTTCTATCTCTTTCTTGAATTTCTCTACATTCGCTTTGATGGTGTTGTATCTTGCTGCAGGGTTGTTTGTGCGTGAGATATGTCTAGGATTGCCCTCTACGATGATGACAGCGTGATTCGCTGAGATAGGGTTTTCTTCAAAAACTTTTTTCTGATCCTCTATCGTCACTCCGAATCCGCAATAGAAAATATCTACTTGTCCTATAGCAGGATCGAAATTTTCTGGAATCATCTTGAGTATCTTGGTGCGAGGATCTGTAAGTTCATCATATGTAAATATACCTTTGATTGATTCTATGGATGCTTGTGTTTCTTCTTTTTGTTGCTTTTGCTCTGGAGCTTTTGCAACACTTTCCTGCTTTTTGATCAACTGCGAGATCTTGTTGTAGCCGTATGGATGTTTCTGGTCGAATCCTTCTACCTGGATTTCTTTTAGTTCGTTTCATTTCAGGAGTGCGACAATGTTTGCCATAGTTTCTGGACCTGCCAATCCGTCGACAGTGATCCCTAATATTTTTTGTAAGAGTTGTACGATTTTTGTTGTTTTTTCATCATTTTTTGCGTCGATACTTCCATATTTTTTGAGTCGTTCGTCCAAGGTCTTTCCTCATCCTGATCCGTCGGTTGTCGTGTCTTGTGTTCCGTTTTCTGTATATTTTTTATCTCCTAATATGTCTGAGAGAAAGTCCATCGCTGCTTCCAATGTGAATGCATAGATACTTCCCTTGGTTTTCATCTTATCATAGATGATCCAGCTTCCTTTGTTCGTTTGAAATTCTTTTTGGATAAAGGTGGCCAGCTGATCTTTTGTCATACGGTCAATGCTCTCAAGTTGCGTGTCGTCCAATTGCTTCTTGATTTCTTTTAGCAATGCTTCTTCCTTTTGCTCTATGGAGTCTGCAGCATTCGCCCTCTCTATCTGCATATGCTCTAGCTGTGTACCCGTCATGGATCCAGTAGGTAAAATAAAACTCTTTTGATTATATTCATTTTCTCTAAAAAAAGCAAAAAATACCTATATTTGACATTTTCTTTATATAATCTTTTGGTATTGACTTTTTGGCTTGATTTTGTATTCTTTAGCCGTGAATGTTCACGCTTTTTTTATTTTTTTGGTAAACACATGAAGCTGTCTATAAAAAAAATAGTTATCGTTTTTTTGTTCAGTATTTTCATTTTACTTTCCGCTGTTACTGTGGCGATTAATTATTTTGATTTTGATGATGATTCTGATCGCACTTTACTGCTTCACACGTTGAGGATCGAAGCTTTAGGAGCTTTGCTTGACCAAGGATTTGACCGTTTTGCAACTTTCCCATTCGGTCCAGGATATGATTTCATCCACCTCACAGGAGCTCAATCCACTGGAGACTATCCGACATTCTATCTGACTACCGGTATTGATGTCCATGATGACTTGGATCAGTTGATTCTTCAAAAAATCGATCAAGCGTATACTGACCGTGCGCGATATCAAAAATTTGCACAACCATCTTTTGAAGATATCATTTGGACTGAAGAAGATTTTGCGTCACTCAAGACGGTCTATCTTTTCAAAAATGAACAAGATCTTAAAGACCTCTGATATGTCGTCTCTTCGTATAGAACGAGAGTAAATAATGATGCTGCGCGAAGGAGCCAGAATATCATGATTTCTTACTGGAATATCGGAAATGTGAGAGTCCTGAATCCTCAACAGCAATTATCCTTTATGGACGAGATCCATTATGATCCCAATGCAAACAATCGAAAAAAGGATACGGTCTCTGGACTCGCTATCATGGGTGGTGTCTCTAGCGTAAAAGGTGGATGAATCTGCGGGGCTTCTCGAGGTATCAATGCCGCTATCATTACCAATAAGGCATTCGATATTGTCACGAGATATAATCATACTAAGACCTGGAAATATCTCTATCAGAATGAGATTAACGGAAAAGAATACTGGATTCCTGGTTTGGATGTAGCTGTTTATAGAATGTGATCTAGCCAAAAAGATTTTGTCTTCAAAAATATTCGCGAATACCCAGTTGTCCTCGTTATGAATTACGATGGGACTAAGGGTGGAAAAGAAGAACTGTTCGTGCTCAGCAAGGAACAGGATCGCGGCGAATTGACGTATATTTGACACCAAGGGAACTGCTATACGCGAGAAGCCAATGGTGAAAAGTTTAGAAGCTGCTATAATTCTGTTTCCGGACGATAGTTTTTGATAATAAAAATGTCTTTGATACTGTGCCTTATTTTTTTTGTTGGGCGTTTCACCCCAAACCCCGATGTACTTTTTCTCTTGATAGAAAAAGTACACAAAAAGATCAAGCCAGACTCAAATCGCCCTCGCTTGATACTTCATGATGGGATTTACTTTATAATCGCCTCAAACCCCCGGTAATTACCGGGGCTCCCATTTCGGCTCATATTGCACGGTTGCTTTGTGTCTGGATTGTTTCCTTTTCGGCTAGCACGAGTCTGGCGTTTGTATTGTTGTTGTTCTATTTTGTGGCGTGCATCTGGCGGGTGTATGTTAGCTGCTATACTATTCGTGAAAGTTTTCTGTTTTTCGCTGATTTGACAAAAATGCAAACAGTGGATATACTTATATTATGAAAAAATCCTGAAAATCACTCTTTTTTGGTATTTGTATCTCTCTGTTTTTATGAGGAGGATTTTTTAGTAGTGTTCAGGCTCAAGAAGGCTATCTTCCGTTCTCTGTCACTACTTTGCCGTTTCTCAAAGAGATATATACATTGCAAAATATGATCGAGCAGCTTCCTTATGTCATGGCGAATAACGCATCTCTCCTTATCTTAGATGGCCGACATGCTGCTGCTGATGGAGATATTTCTTATCAAATAGATTCTGCTGCCGTCGGTGATTTCTTCTCTGGAAGTCAGAGTTTTGAGGAGTTCTATCAGAAAATAAGGATCGATATCATAAAGTTTCTTTTGGAAAGCTGATATATGAATTTCAATACCCAGCCATATCAGGAAGGAAATTATGCGATTGTGGTTCAGTCATGAGATTTTATGGTTATGAAAGATATTACGGAACATGATGGTTTGGATACTGTTTTGTATGATGCTTTATCCTGATTCAACGCTAATTTCAATGATATCAAGACCTATGAGCGTATCATGAATTTTAAGCCCATAAGCATTTCTTCTGATACATACGCAAATCTATGAACTTTGTTCTTATTCAAAAACGAGCAGGATATCAGAGATCTTTGATATGAGTTGATCTCTTGGAAATCTAGAGCAAATATTGATCGTGATTATAGAAGACACAATATCATGGCAGCATTTCAAAATATCGGAAATGTCAGATTGATCTTGCCTGGCGAGACATTCAACCTTGCTCGTGAAATCCATTATCATCCAGATCATGGCGATGTTATGTATATGTCTGGATATGCAACATTCGGTGCTGGTTCAAAACTGGTTTATGGTGGATGACTCTGCGGTGTAGCGACTGCTCTTTATCAGGGATCACTCACTAATCTCTGATTCCAAATTTTGGAATATAGCGCACATTCGACCTATTATAGAAATCTTTTCAACGCAGAGATTAATGGCACCCGAGTCTCTATTCCATGACTTGATGCGACGATATACGCTCCTAGATATAATCTTCAACTTAAAAATATTCGTGAGTATCCTATCGTTATCGTTTTCAATTTTGGTTGATGAGAATCGGATAAAGAAGAGGTTTTTACGCTTTCCAAGCCACAAGATAAGTGATCATTCGAATTTGTCTGAAGACGTGGAATGTGTTATACCTGGAAGATCAACGGGAAATATCAGACTAATTGCTACGAGTATATCAAAAATTCCTAACATATGTTTTTGAAAATTATTCCTTTGGACTTTATTCTAACGCTTTGCTAGAGATACTTTTTTACGATTTTCTTTTGGGCGTTTCATTTCCCAAACCCCGATGTACTTTTTCTCTTATGTTATCTCATCCCCATTCTCTTATGGTCACGTCATTCCCGACCTGATCGGGAATCCAATTGGCTATAGAGCAAGATGGATTCCCGCTTTCGCGGGAATGACGTGGTGTGGTTGGAGACGGGAATGACCCTTGATTTCTCGATGGCGGGCTGTATTGTGGTGAGAAATGATGTAGTGTTTCGTCTTTAGTTTGTCTTCTTTTCGGCTAGCACGAGTCTGGCGCTTGTTTTTGTTGTCCTATCTCGTGGCGAGCATCCGACGGGTAATATTGCTGGTAGATTGATGGCTCATTGGTTATTTACCTATTTGAAACTTTTCTATAACAAAAAATCAGGTAGAAACTACCTGATCTTGTCGCATAAAATGCAGTTTTTTTAGTTTGAAAAATTATTTTTTTCGATATTTTTTACCATATTTCTGAAAATATGTTTTCAACTGAGTTCCTTGTTTGCTTTATATCGCTAGATATAACTATAAAAAAATTGTTTTCTATAATCCTATCGTCACTCTTTCCGTCCTGAAGCTGTACATGCTGACGTTGCCGGAGATTCCGTATTTTTGTTTGATAAGTCCGAGGGCGGTTTTGACGTCGTTGACGCCTTTGGTATTTGGTAGGATAGCGCCGGATTTCTTCGTTTCGTTGTTTACGAGAAAAAGTCCGTAATCCTTGGTTGGTAAAGAAAGTAATTTATTGATATCGGTCTCTTGGATATATGATTGGATGATATCGATGACAACGGTTTTGGTCGTGTGTTCGTGCTTAGCGAGGAGTCCGTTGTAGATGAGATCAGTGAGTTGGTTGATATTTTTGTCGGTCTCTACCGTTCCATGTGAAGCGAGGATTTTACCGTTTACATCGAACAACGTGAAAAAGAGGCCTTTCTTTTCTTCGGGTTTGCAGTGTTTACTCAATTCTAGTTTGATCTGTTCTAGCATGCTTTGTAACAATTATAAACTATGAAGGAATCACTCTGCTATCGTACGTCATTCCCGGCTTGATCGGGAATCCGTACTAAAGCACTAAAGCGTGGATTCCGGCTCCAACACTTAACGCCGGAATGACGTGGACACGGGAATGATATTGAAATTCTCTCGTATAATCCTATACATTTCTACACTTTAATTTTTGCCTATTTTTCTATGTCTAAACTTAGCTTTAAGATACTTAAACAGAAGGGAAATGCAAGGGTTTGACAGCTTACGCTCAATGGGATTACCTTGACAACCCCGGTTTTTATGCCTGTCGGCACGAAGGCGACTATCAAGGGGATGGTGCTCGATATGCTCAAAGATCCAAAATATATCTGAGATTTGCCTGCGATCCAATTGATTTTGGCGAATACCTTCCATTTATATTTACGCCCTGGTGATGAGCTGGTAAAAGAAGCTGGAGGATTGCATACCTTTGAAAATCGAGACAAACTTATTTTGACTGATAGTGGGGGATTCCAGGTTTTTTCCCTTGGACTTTGAAAAACGAGGAATATCGAGGAAGGGAGAAATATCGAGGAAGGTAAACATGATATAAAAATGAAACTGACTGAGAATGGCGTAAAATTTCGTTCGCCGTATGATGGATCCAAACATGAATTCACTCCGGAAGGTGTTGTCGATATCCAATGCAATTTAGGTTCTGATATTATGATGGTATTGGATGTTTGTTCGCCTGCGTGAGCTGACAAAAAAACAATAGAAAAACATATGCAGATGACTCATCGCCGAGCCAAGAGAGCGTTTGATCATCTCAAGCCGAAATATGATGAGGTTCGCGGAGTCTTGTTTCCTATCGTTCAGTGATGAACGCATTTAGATTTAAGACAACAATCTGTGGACTTTCTATCGCAATACGCGTGGGATGGGATCGCTGTCGGCGGTGTCAGCGTGTGAGAAAGCAAAGAGTTGATCCGTGAAGTCGTTTCCTCTGTATGACCGAAATTGCCAGCTGATAAGCCGAGATATTTGATGGGAGTTGGAACACCGGAAGATATTTCTCACGCGATAGAGGAGGGATTCGATATGTTCGATTGTGTGTTGCCGACGAGATTGTGACGCCACGGCGAAGCGTTCTCGGCTAATGGAAATATCAAATTATCCAATGCTAAATACGCCAAGGATTTCACGCCATTGACGAATGATTGCGGTTGCTATACGTGCAAGAATTTCACGAAAGCATATCTTAATCACTTATTAAAAGAAAAAGAGATGCTGGGTGGTATCTTGCTTTCGCTCCACAATATCGTCTATCTCCATAAGATTGTGGAAGACCGGAAAAAAATGATGCTGAAATAAAAAAAAGCATAAGCAAAAACGTCCTATGCTTTACTGAAAGTATTAATTGCTATTTTTTTCAATGTATTCAATTGCCTTTTCAACTGTGGTTATTGAAGCTGCATCATCATCTGAAATTTTGATATTAAATTCTTTTTCAAATTCCATGATGAGTTCTATTGTGTCCATTGAGTCTGCTCCGAGATCTGAGGCAAATTCTGCTTCTGGTGTTACCTGTTTAGGCTCAACACCTAATTTTGTAATAATTATGCTTTTAATTTTTTTTAAATTTTCTGGTTTCATATTTTTTTTGTTTTAAGTTTGTTTATATTTTTTTGTTAAGACTCTATATGTATTTTGTTTTCACTAGCAATATTTCTTTACTCCTTGTAGAATTATTCTATATGGATTTTCTATGGTTTTATGCTTGATTATCAAAAACATTGTATCCTTTTCTTATTTCTTTGTAAGGATCTTCTAATATTGCTTTTTTCTCTGCTGCTATCTTGTCTATTTCTTCTCTAGAAAGTATAGTGCAAAGCTGGCTTTTATAATATTCAGCTGAATGTCCTGCTCCTGATTCACGAAGTAATTTTCCTATGGCTTCGCTATTTCTTGCAAAAAGCTCTTGATCGTTTAATCACTCTCTTCATCAATTTAATGAACTTTCTTTGTCCATGTTTGTTCTTATCAATAAATAAAGTTGTTTCTTTTTATACATTTCCCATAAAATGTCAACCTTTTTTAAAAAAGAAAAAGTTCCTTGATACGGAAGTTTTTTTCATAGTTGGAAAACAGGATATTATGTATTTTTCTTTTCAAGAAAATTTGTTATAAAGTAAAACATATAATGCGCATTGAATAGTCTATATAATGTAAGATTATCTTGTCTTTCTCTGGGTTTGCTTTTGTCCTTTCATTGTATACACTATAGCTATCTTTTTATCTTATTTTTTTCTGACTATGAAAAAGATAATCGCACTTAGAGTCATCTTGATCATCGCTATCGCCGGTATGCTCTTTTCTGGATATCTTTCGTATGGCGAAATCATTGCTCAATCCTGCCCTGTAGGCGGATGTTCCAATCTTTTTGGTGTACCTGTTTGCTTGTATGGCTTTATCATGTATACTATCGTGTTTGTGATAAGCTTGCTTGGTATTATTTCCAAGAAAAAATAAGCAGCTTTATTTTTTCATCACATGGTATGAAACTCACGTTTTGTTGAGCCGCAAAAATCGTTACTGGTTCTTGCTATATGATCGAAGCAGGGACTACAAGATTTCTCGTGGACTGTGGTATGTACCAAGGTCCAAAAGAAGTGACTAGGCTGAATTATGAACCTTTCGCTTTTGATCCCAAAACTATAGATTTTGTTTTGCTTACGCATGCACATATCGATCACTGCTGATTGATCCCCAAGTTATTTTCACAATGATTCAATGGTAAAGTCTATGCGACTTCAGCGACCATAGATCTGGTAAAGATCCTTTTGGAGGATAGTGCTGAGATCCAAGAAAAGAATATCGAGGATGAAAACAGGAGAAGAGCAAGAGAACATTTACCTCCTAGAAAGCCGTTGTATACGCCAGAAGAAGCTGATGCTTGCATGGTGCTTTTCAAATCCGTGAATTATACGGAGATGATCATGATCAATGATACGGTGTCCGTAAGGTATCAGGATGCAGGACATATCTTGGGGTCAGCGTCGCTTGAAGTTTTTATTACCGAATGAAATAAAAAAACCAAAATCGTTTTTTCCTGAGATATATGACAGCGAGATGTCCCTATCACGAAGGATCCGACGTTGATCGCGGAAGCTGATTATCTTCTGATGGAATCGACCTATGGAGACAGATATCATGAGGATATGGGAGACAAAGAAGAACTCTTGCTCAAATATGTCCAAGAGACGTATGCAAAATTAGGAAAACTTTTGATTCCTTCGTTTGCTGTAGAAAGGACGCAAGAATTGCTGTATTTTTTCAATCTACTTATCAATAAAAAACAATTCCCTTCTGAAAAAATATTTCTCGATAGTCCTTTGGCCATCAAAGCGACGGAGGTTTTCAAAAAGCATAAAGAGTGCTATGATACTGAAGCATTGAGAGATTTCGCTAATCCGTTTTTTGATGATACTTATTTGTCTTTTTCCTCAAGCGTCGAAGATTCTATAAAACTCAATACCTATGATAAGCCATGTGTCATCATCGCTGGTAACGGCATGTGTACAGCATGAAGGATTACTCATCATCTAAAACATGGGTTGGGTGATCCGAAAAATACCTTGCTCTTTGTGGGATACCAGGCTGAATGAACACTCGGTAGACGTATTTTGCAGTGAGACAAGGTCGTACAATTCATGGGACAACAGCTTCCTGTTAGTCTTGAAATCGCCAAGATCGATAGCTTTTCCGGACATGCAGATGCTGATCAACTGTTGAGACGGGCAAAGTGATTCACTACATTACCAAAGAAAACATTTATCGTGCATGGTGAGGGTGAAGCTCAATCTGTTCTCCAAGACGCTCTCGAAAAAATAGGTTTCGATTGTACTATTCCTTCGCTTCATGATTCCGTCGAATTATAAAAAAAATCAGCTTTTCAGCCAATTCTTACTTCAGGGCGTGAGGGGATCGAACCCCCGACAACAGTTCCGAAGACTGTTGTGTTACCACTACACCAACGCCCCACTACGATACTAATTTACAATTTTAAATTTTGAATTTACAATTTTAAACTCTTATATGTTTTTATATTCCAAATTATAAATTGCCCTCTTCGAGGATAAATAAATTTTAAATTACTTGGTTAAAAGTTTTATTGTTCCTTCTTGTAATTGTTTTATCACTTCAACTTTTCCTTCTGACGGAATTTCTTCGTTTTTCTCCAAAAATCCGATTAGCTTCTCTTTCATCTCTTGTGTGAAATCACGTTTAGTGATTTTCTCGAACTTTTCAACTGGTTCGTAATATTTTGCTATCATCTCTAAAAGTTCATAATCGTTGCAGCTGATCTGGTAGATCATGCCGTCATTGTTTTTTACGGTGCTTGTCGTGATAAAGATTCATTCTTCTGCTAGCTGTTTTTTCATAGTATCGAAACTTTCTTCGTATTTCAAAAATTGTCCGAAGAGCGGGATATGGATTTTGATTGAGATCAATTCATTATTTTTGTTTTCTATCTTGCCATAGAGGAGTACGAGTCCAAAAAGGAATGATACATACTTTTCTCGGTGCTCTTTTGGCTGGATATCTCATTGGACTATGACTCATTTCTCTGTCTTTTCTATCTTGTGGGGTATGTTTATTTTCTCTAATGCTGCATTCACTTTCGCTATCTCTTTTTCTGCGAATTTTGGCAAAAAATAATACGTACTTCCTGTCGTTTCATCGAAACTATCGAAAAGGCAGAGCGCTTTGGTAAATCCTTCCTGATCAAATGGTACTTGCATCTCTTTTCTCGGTGCTATATAACAAACTGACATCGTGTCGCCGAGATTTTTGAGATTGATGATTTTCCATTCCTTTTTGTGGAGGATTATCATTCATGTATCATAATCGGAAAAGGTATAACCACTTACGTTGTAGGTGTATTCTTTCGTCTGCGGGATATTTTCGTTGAAGATGGTCAGAAGATTGTTTTTGTCAATTTCTATTCTCATTATTTATTCTTGAGTATTTTGTAAAGCAGGATAATCTCCATGAAGTTGACCATGAGCGCCGTTCATCAATAGCTTATGAATGGCAGCGTCAATCACGTGTTCGGTAGAATTTTTACGTTCACTCCTATGTTTACGAATGCTTGTACGAGAATCAATGAAAGTATACCTATACCGACAATCTTCTTGTGATCGTCCTTGACGTTACGAACGCGCGTCAGAAAGTAATATCCCATATAGAGATAGAGTCCAAGTAGAAACATGTTGCCCATAAAACCTACTTCTTCGGAGAATGCCGCAAATACGAAATCGCTTTGCGCTTCAGGGATGAAGCCGAATTTTTGTAGTCCTTTTCCATATCATTTGCCTGCTAGTCCTCCTCCTCCTATCGCTAGTAATGCTTGCTGGTTTTGCCGTCAAATCTGTCTTGCTTGCGGGTCGACATCGGAACTGATGAAGTAGGTGAACCTTTTCTGTATATATGCGAATCTATCGCTTACCATGCCGGCAATGCTTCCTATAAATAATCCTCCGAGCAATCATCAAAACAATATCCAAAGGATGTGTTTCGCTTTTGCTCCTGCGTATCGACACATGATAAGGCCTACGATACCCAAGATCATCACGGTCCCGAGATCGGGGATCATGAGGAAGAGTAGGAAGAAAAATGCATTCAGGATGATGAACGAAATGAAGAAATTCTTTGTGTTTATCCTGTCGCGTTTTCTAATCAACCATCATCAGAGGAAAAGTACATATCAAAGTTTGAAAAATTCTGCTGGCTGGATACTCGGCAATCCAGGAATATCTATCCATCCTCTTGCACCGTTGAGGACTACTCCTACTCCCGGTATAAATACCGCTACTTGTAAGAGCATTAGTATCACTGCTATGATGGTCACATTTTTGTGGTTTTGGAAAAACTTGATTGGTATAGCATACGTAATTGCTGCCATGATCAATGCTAATCCTATATTTCTGATCTGCCTGAAAAAATAGAAATAATTTGACGGATCTCCGTCCCGTGATCCGTTTGCTATAAGTGATAATGTCAGGGTAAACGATTCGTGGATGCTTACGCTATAGATTGAGAGTACCCCGAATATCGTCAAAATTATCCCTACTATGATCAATGGCATAAAATATATTAATGAATAATTAAAAATGAAAAATGTTCCGGCACCAACACATAACGCCGGAATGACGTAATGTTGGCATTTGTTTTGATATATGCTATCGTAGTTTTACGATAGTTTATGAATAGCTGATTTTTATATTATTCATCATTAATTATCAATTTTTAATTTGATATTTTTGTTGTGTCTCGTGGTCTTCGTGTGCTGCTTGTCTTGACGAGATTCAATTCCTTGCTCTGTGATGCTATGTATTTTCCACCAACCAATGCAGCGATGAAATTATATTTCTTCTTGAGTATGCTATTGTTTTTTGCGATTTCCCTGAAGAGGATATTATGGTTGAGATACAGATTAAAACATTCTGAGAAATCCTCGAACGGATCGCTCATACCGTATCCGCTACAGAAATCTTTTTTCTTAGCTGTTGCTTTCCTGATGGTCTCATTTTGCCGTGAAAGTTTGTAGAAGGTGAGTGAAAGATCGTTGATTGCAAATACTGATTTACCGAATTCTGTATAGTTCTTGTCTTTTTTTTTCGATGAACCTTGGAGGTAACCCAGATCGGCGATATGTCCCATTTCGTGTGTTAGCAATTCTCCAAACTCTTTTTTTGACTTTACTGATCAGAGATTTATAATGATGGTATCTCGTGTTGCGAATCATCTTCTATTGCCTGTTTCTTTTTTGATGTCTATTTTGTTGATCACCTCTTTGATGGGAGTCTTTTGTACTCAATGGGTGTCTATAAAGTTTACTAATGTCGTTATCGCTTTGGTATAGTTATATTTTTCGTAGAGGGAATAGTTTCCTATAAATCCTATCTTGTCACATATATTTACGCTTTTGCATATGCTTTTGAGCATATCTTCATATCTGTTTGCTTTGGCTGCAAAGTGTCATGATGATCATGGTGGCAGAGCAGTGTTATCGAAGAATTCATCTTCCATGTTTATGTTTTCAGGCATAACCTCTTTCAAATAATCTTTGCTTGTCGGTGCAATTTTTTCTCCGATATGGAAAACATTTAACGCGAGAAGTGCGTAGAATATGATTACTAGTATAATAAACTTGATGATGCTTTTTATGTTCATGGGTTAGAGATATTGTATCGCTTGATGTCGTCCAGGATGTTTTGTTCGCTCGGTCCTCTTGCATTGAAAAGGATGATTTCCTTGAGCGAAATCCTATTGGCATAGCAATACAGAATAAAATTATATCATCAGATGAGTATCTTATTTTTTGTTTGTTTGGCTTTGAATATATTTTTGCCTATACCGCCCGTGATATTCTCTATGAGCAATGTGGCTTTGGTATGTATACCGTTTTGGCATAAATCTTCAAATATTTTTTTGGATTCCTCTTTTTTTGGCGAGAAGATGAAATATGAGATTTCCTCTGGTGCTTTCTCTATCTCTTTTGTGATATACTCTACGAGGACGTCCACCTTGGGTGGGATGGTCTTGATGGCTTGTACCCCTCTCTTTGTTTCTCCCAAATCTTCCACTGTTTTGTGGTCCTCCTCTTTTTTCAAGGAGGTAAGGGGAGTCAACTGCGCATTGGTATTCGAGAAGAATATCACTTTGTTTTTGAATATGTCCACGAATTCTTTTCGATCAGTATATTTTTGTGATTCAGCATAGGTGAAATAGAAATCACTGTTTCCATACATCTTTTTGAAGATATTCACGATACCATTGAAGGTCTTGGTGATATTTGCTATATGTTTTTCGAGAAGATTATAATTGTCTTCTGAGATGATTTCTTTGAGTCACTCTTTTTTCTCTATCAATTGTTTCCGTAGAAGATTTGTCTGATAAAAATCTCCATGTTCTCGGATAGGATCGTGTTGGATCATCGTTTCTTCCGTTTTTACAAACAGTTTTTTGCTTTCCATGAAGAGGATGCCGATGAATGTCTGGAAGAGATTTACGAATTCTTGCAGCTCATTTGACTCGTTCTTTTTGCCTTGGATCTGTGCCTCTATTTCTTGTTGATAGATGAAAGATTCCAAAATATTCAAGGTGTAGTAGAGATCTATCGGGCTTGAGAGCCGGAAATTGTAGGTTTTGTATCGCTGTTCCGTATCGAAGAAACAGATGTCGTAGTCTTTGTAAAGTTCTTCGTTCTCTGTCATGCTCGTGAAAAGTCCGTGATGTGTCGTCAGGATAATTGGGTATTTGCTCTGGTTTCTCGTATCCTTGATATAATAATAGATTCTATAGTCGTATTGTCCGTTGAGATTCAATATACCCAATCATCTCTTGAGATGCGAAAGATATTTGATGATAAATAAACATTCTTCCTGGATAAATTTCCCCTTATTCAGAAATTTTTCGAACAGCTCCTGATTGATGGTTTGCTCTTCTTTCGTGAATCCTATATTCTTGATTCCTATATCGTTCAATACTGCTTTGGCGATGTCGAGCTTCTGGATGTTCTGGAATGCAAGGATGATGTTCTTATTCGCCGCTAATGCTTTGAGCAGCTCTTTGATTGGCGTGTTACCGATATAATATCTTTTCTGATTTTCCAATGTTTCGGTATCGATACTTTCTCCATTTTTCGCTATACTGATTTGGCTTGGTGTGATTTTTTCTAATGCAGGGAATTTTACTTTTACTTTCGGCGTATCTTTATAGGCATTCAAATCCATACTTTCTTTGATTGTTCCCTCTGTTTGACTGATAATATTCGCAAGATTCGGATAGGATTCTATCAGTTCATACACGTATTTCATGAAATAGAGAAATAGTTTGATGCTGTTTTTGGTATCGAAAAATGCGTCATGCGATTTTTCTTCGCCGTGATCGTTATCTTTGAATGTTTCGCTAAATAGCTTTTCGTCTTTGAGATTATCAATGAGCACTTCGAGTGCGTAACTTGGTGTATAATGCACGATGGTCTGTGCGAGATTCATCGTATCTATTTTTGCATGATAGGTAAGTGAAGGAAAATATGCATTCAGAAAATCCAGATCGAATCCTATATTGTGTCCGATGATAATCACGTTGTCGCCAAAGAATTTCTCTATTTCCGGCAATACTTGCTCTCTTGTAGGTGCGGTCTCCAGATCGTTGATCGAGAGTCCGGTGATGAATCCTACGATATGTTTGAGTTCGTCTGTCTTTTTGTCTGGTTTGATGAGTGACTGATATTCATTGATGATGTTTCCGTTTTCGTCAATCTCTATGAGTCCGATCTGTATCGGTTCATCCTTGGTCACATCGAGTCCGGTCGTTTCGAAGTCCAGTCAGATATATCTATATTTATTGTTCAACATCATAATATTTCAGTTCTAAAAGTAATTGATGAATAATGAAAAATGAATAATGAAAAATGTTGGAATTCGTACGATTGTGGACTATTGCTATGTACGATAGTCTATGATAAGACGACTCATACATTATTCATCATTAATTATTAATTTTTCATTTGCTTCGCATGTCGTGAAGCATTTTATTTTCTGTCAAAGTCTGCTGGTATTTCTCCTCGGACGTCAGTCTCTCGTTTGCGGATAGGGATGTTGAAATCATGTGTTTTTACTCGTGTGAGCGCTTCTTGCACTTTTTCTAATAATTCTTTTGTCTCTTCCGTGTATTCTAGTGTCGTTTTGATCTTTTTGGATCTCATCCATGCGAGTGCTGTCTCTGAATCGCTAAAGATACATTCATATTTTTTTTTGCTTTTCTTTTTTTCGAGATTTTCTATGTATCTGATCGCTTCGTAAATTGCCAAAAATTCACCGAGATTATTCGTTCCTACCGGATAGATGGGCGAACGAAATACCTCTTTTCGTGTGTTTAATTCGACACCTCTGTATTCCATCGGTCATGGATTGCCGCTGCAGGACGCATCCACACAGAGTGCATTGGTAACGGGTATTTTGACTTTCATAACAAACGATAAAATGATAAATTGATAAAATGATGAATTGATAAAATGATGTTTTTTTCGTCTTTTGGACTATATGGTTTTACGAAAAAAAGGCAACCGTAATAACGATCGCCTTTTACTTAATGTTAGTTTACTTTTTTTTGGCCTTGTAGGTTGATTTGAGCTTAGTTAGTAGAATTGCTGTCCTGGCGTTAAATTTATCGGCAACCGGGGTAATGTACTCTTGAAGACGTTCCTTGGTAATCACTTTCGGAAGCTCTTCGTTTGTCCACTGCAATCGAAGATCCACAAACTCGTCCTGGATTTTTTTGAACTGTTTGAGGTATTCTGTCGTTTCTTTTTCATACCCTTTAGTTCCTGTAAATTTCAGTACGAAAGGTTTTTCTCCTTTGTATTTCTTTGTCCATTTGGCCCATGTAGCAAAGTCGCTCACAAAGCATTGGTAAATCTGTTCCTCCATTTCCGCTCTCGCGGTTGTATCCATTTCAAATCCTGTCTTCGTTAATTCAAAGACATCGATTAAGAATCTGTCCACCTGTGTTTCATACAGGTTTCCCATCTTTTTTATGCTGGAGGACTTTTGTGCATATATGCTGCTTGTGACAGCAAAAAGCATAATTGTGACAATAATTCTCGTTGTTTTCATCTTATTATTATTTTTTGTTATTACTTATTTTTTTTTGATTATTTTTACTTTACAAAAAAACAACAAAAAGTCAAGTGAATCTTTATATAACTCTTTTATTTGGCTTTTTTAGAAAAAGGAAACCCCGTAGATGCTACGGGGTCTATTTTTTGTTTTTGTTGGAGAGAATATTATTCGATATCATCGAATCGAAGGGTGAGCCTATTTTCTTTGTCTTCCAATCTTGTCTTGTATTCCTGTTCGTTTATTGTCTGTGTTTTTTCGTTTATGGTGATTTTGCTATCTTTGTTAATGTTGAACTGGATATCGAAATTTTTGATGTCTTCTGTCTTGGATCCTCGTACGAAGGTTCTGATCAGTGGTTCTTTGGTTTTGTTGGTTTCCTTGAGGAATTCTATTTTCTTTGCTGTGTTGATAGGCAAGAGTCCGCTTCCTCCTACGAATTGCGTAAATGTTTTTTCTTTTCTTTCTTTCTTGTCTTTGTAGGACATTTGGATTTTCTCTATTTTCTCTATGATGTTGATGTTCGTTAGGACGTCTTTCATGATTGCTTCCGCTTCATCGTAGAGGTCTGTATCGTTTTCAAAGATGAATGGATCTCCTTCTTTTTTCTGGCTTACTGTGTAATATTTATAGATATTGTTTTTTTCATCATCCAATACTTTTACACATTTCCTTGTTTCTATGTCTAGTTTGCTGTCTTGCCGTATTGCTTCGAATGCTGTGTAGATGTCGTTATCCAAGAGATTGATGCTTTTCAATTTATCGGCAAAATTTTTGTCCACCATATTTTTTTTCATTTCCTTGTAGAGATCTTCGAGCTGAACTTTTTCTGAAAGCTCTCCCAATTCTCGTTTATCCTCTTCTGTCTTGGTTGCAGGGATGCTACTGAGCAATCTTCATTTCTTGCTGTGATATTCAAGTTTTTCTTCGTTGAGATTGTAGAGATATTCTTTGGTTAATAATGCTGGTTGATTCTTGAGTTCAGGTTTTTCTTGGTCAACCATCATTTCTTTGCTTCCTTTTTGGATAAGCATTTGCTTCTTTGTCTCGTCTTTGGTGATATCGCGTAATTCTTTTTTTCCGTTACTCTTTTCTATTTCTATCGTCAGTGGCTCTGTCACTGCTCCTGCATCATTCTTTAATGTCAGCTCGTTGGTTTCCGTAAATCCAAAATTGATTTTCTCTTTTTCTTTATCTCCTCTCCGTTTGAATGTATACGTATCTTCGATAAGCTCCAATCCGAGTAACTTTGTCTGTTTCCATTTACCTCCTTTAGGTCTGTTGAACCCTGTGAATATCGTATAATCTCCAAATTCTGAATTTTCTATATATGTACTCATAACTTCTCTATGTTTCTTGATCTGGGCTTTGAGTGCATCTATGTTTTCTATATTGAACGTATTCGCTGTCGTATTCACTGCTATGTTCATTGGTATTCCGAGCAGTTTGAATTCTTGCGATGTTGCTGTTTTTTTCGTATCTACCTCTCACTTTTCGTCGAAGTATACTTTTCCGATCTCGCGATATTTCTCTCCTTCTCTCATGAAGATAGCTCTGTAATACGTATTTTCTTCCGCAATTACCTCTTTTCCTAGCTGCGTGTATTGGAGCGTTTCTATCTTTGTATTTTCGAGTGTCTCGTCCCTGAAATTTTCTACTGTGAATTCTGGAGCTAATTCGTATTTCTTGATTTTTTCCATAAGTTTTTCTTTGGTCTTCATTGCATTTTCTACAATTCTGATATCGATCTGTTTGCTTGGTGTCTTGACGATATTTACATCGAACATTTTTCCTCACTTATATTCCTCGTCGAGAGAGAGATTTTTTTTGCCGTTATTTTCATAGAGTTCTACTGAAGTCGCTTCTGTCTTTGCTGCAGGATTCTTCTTGAATTGGAGATAACTGTTGTTGGTCTCTCCAGCAATCTGCAGGTAGGTGGTAAGCTCTTTTTCGACATTATCCATCTTGACCTTGTATTTCATCTTGAGCAATCCGGTCGTCGCATCCATTTCGATATTCGCAACACTGATTTTTTCTCCGTTTACGAGAATATATTCGTCGATTCTCTTCTTGAACTCTCCGCTATTGAGATATGCTTGCATCTCTTCTTTGGTCCACGGTTTGATGTCCTTGTTGTTGATTTCTCTCTCGAGACGCATCATTTCTTCGGAGAAACTATTCAACGCCTCGTTGATTTCTTTCTCTTTCGCAGACTCCTCTGAAGTGAGCTTTTCTAGATTTTCCATGATAATATATAATGGTGTAAAAGTTAGAATGCTATTTCTTCTTCATCATTGATGGTTGTCAGATTGTCGTTTTCAGTATTTTTTTCTTTTATGGTAATTGTATTTTCTGATTGTGCTATCGTATATGTCTTGTCGTCTTTTGTGATTTCATTGGTGAGCAGATTTCCGTCCGTATCGAAACTTATTTTCTCTATATCATTACCTCAATCCTGCACCATAAAAAATACCTGTATCGTCGATTCTTTCTCATTGAGATATTGAGCTTTATCCTCTTCTTTTAATGGTGCGGTTGTAATTGTAAAATTGCTAGGATCTTTCCTGTATTGCGACACTATGTTTTCTGTTTTTTCTACTAATTGGCCTCTTAATGTATCAATCCTTTGTATATCCATCTTTGAAATTGTCTTAAGATGCTCTATGTTTTCTCCTTTTTTTTCTAGCATATCGATTTTTTTTGTCACTACATCCCATAATCCTCTGATGATCTTCATGTCATTTATTTCGTTGAGCTTCGCGGTGATTTCAGCTTCGTTGGTCAAGATTATTATTTCTTGATAGAGGTCTTTCACGATTTCTTTCTCTTCCGGTGTTAACGCTATCCGATTTGAATACGTGTTGGAATCTATTTGCGGATCTAGATTGTCTATTGTTGTAAATACCTCATCCTGTGGAAGATTCTGATCTGTCTCTTCTCTGTTTGATGATGTGTTTCATGTATCTGTTGTTTCGGTCTGCAATTCTTCATTTTCTTCTGGTATTGGTTGATTGATAGGGTTTCCTTCCAATCTATTTTTCACTTCTTCATATACTGCATTCTGACCTAAACTTTCGCATATGATTTTGAAGGTTTTGATTCCAGGATATTTTTGGTCGTCTGTAGCTCATGCCATGGATTGGTCTCCGTTGATTAACGCTTCCATGTAGGTGAGTGCGAGTTGAATTTTTGTTTCGTCGTCTGTCGCTACAACAGCATCAAAGAGTTTTTTGTAATCGCTTTTCTCTACTTTCGAATATAATCTAACCTTTACTTTTGATTCATCAAATTCTGATAGCTTCGTTTTTATGGCAGCTATATCTATTTTTTCTGTTTCGGTATTTTGATTATCATAGGTTATGGTTGTCTCAGAACTATTGTATGGTTCTCCATCGAGATTAGTCAGCTTTTTTAGTTTCTTGAGTTCTTCTCTATTTATTATTTGGTTTCCAAATAACCAAAGATCAGTTAGGTTAGTCAGCGTATCGAGTCCTTCGATTTTTGTTATTTGATTGTTTCATAAATCAAGTGTAGTTAAATTTGTAAGCTGATCGAGTCCTTCGATTTTAGTAATTTTATTGGAAACTAACCAGAGTGTAGTCAAATTAGTGAGATTTTCTAATCCTTCAATTTTGGTGATTTGATTGTTTCCTAAACTAAGCATAGTTAAATTAGTGAGATGATCGAGTCCTTCGATTTTGGTGATTTGATTGTTTCGTAAATCAAGCTTATTTAGGTTAGGGAGCTTTTGTAGTGTAGGAAGTATTTTTTTTAAGATATCATCGGTGATATTCTGACCTCCCAATTCCAAGGTTCATTTACCATCGTATGCATCAATTCTTTCTTGGATGCTTTTTGGGATATTTATTGTTGTGGTTGTTTCAGTGGCGTTGGAAGTATGTATTGATATGTTGTTTTCCAATAGTGCGGTCAATGTTTTTGGTCCTATTCTAAAATCTTTTTTGCTTGCGCTTGGAGATTTTGTTTCTACGATACTTTGAAAAAATCCTATCGCATAGAGCATATCTTGATCGTTTTGGATTTCAAAAGTAGACAATTTTCCATTGCCATCTATTTTTTTGTTGAATTCCAATTGTGTGAGACGATTTTTGATGCTTTCAAAGACTTTTTTTGGACTATCTTTTTTGAAATCATTGCCTTCGGCTAATTGATTGTAGAGTAGTCCTGCACCGTCGATATTGTATCTGATATAACGGAATGAGCTATTCATATTGACGTAGGTGTCTGTCTTATCGTTGAAATCCGTTTCCGTATAGCTGTCTTGGTTGGTGAATTGGTATGAAGAAATAGTTAGATTTGAATTGTATATGTTTTCTTGTATGGCTTTGCTGATAGTCAAAATCTTTAGATTCTCTAGATCCTCTTGTGTATTTTCTTGTGTTTTCTCTTGTTCTTTTTTTACCTCTTCTTCAAGGTAGTTGTCGTATGCGTTTGCTGTCTCCTTAGTGTATTCAGCTTTGACGGGTCCTATATCTGGTAGTCCCATAGTGATTTTTTGTAAGGTAAAACTTATATTTCAAGTATATTCTCAAACAAAAAAAAAGCCAAAAAATCTTGGCTTTTGCTTATTATTACCTTCTCTTTTTTTGTAATCTATGTATAGTATGTTATTTTTTGACCTCGATATTGATTTTTATTGTCTTGAGGCTATTGTTCTCTATACTTCCTGCCTGATAAAAGATTCCGTTAGCAAATGGTGCAAAAAATGGCTCTTGATAATAGATATCTCCGGTTACATTCGTTACGGTGATGTATTTTGGGAAATATACATTTGCTTTGGTTTCTCGCCGTTTTCTGACTTTGCCGAATCCTGGCTCGTCGTACAGTCATGATTTCAATCCTAAAATAGCCATTTCTCTATCTGTTATTTCTATCTCGTATTTCTTTTCTAAGTTCTTGATAAATTCTATGTAGAATTCTGGTATTTCAAATTTGTAATAGATGTTGATCGTATATTTTCCGTTTTTGAGTGTACTGATGTCTACGATATCGTCTTTGCTATCTTTTTGGATATTTCCTTGTTCGTCGTTGATCTGGATATGTTTGGTGACAAAGCTGTCGATTTTATTGTAACTTACATTCGTATCCCGGAAGTAGATATGATTCGGATCGAAGATGTTGGTCAGATTATGTTTTTTTATGATATCATTGAATCCTGAAGATACGTTGGAAAAATACATCGTGATATATTGTCTGTTGGCTATCTCGTCGAATCTATTGATGGCACTTTTTATGATGTTTCCTTTCTGATTGTCAAAATATTGTTTAATTTCCTTGATGTACAATTCTTTCTTATTTCCGCGGACTTCCTTTCTGATTAGGTCGACTGATGCATTGAGAAATTGTCGTTCTCGCGCTTTCTGTTTGAAATTTGGAAAGAAGTTTTCCAGGAGATCCGATCTGATAAAAATCACTCATTTTATGTTTTGATGCAGGACTTTATTATAGAGATCTGACTGCATCGTCTGCTCCACTTTCCGCATTTCGTAAGTCTTATTGAACATCAATTCATAGAGATCTTTTAAGTTTTTTCCGTCTATATCGGTGAATCCAAATTTATTTCCTGCGATGAATCCGATTTTACGTTCTGGCAAAAATGGTGAAGTCCGTGCTGGTGCGGTGATACGTGTTCTGTACGCGATGAAATCCGGATAGTATGAATCTATGATTTCTAACTCTTCTATATGTCCTTGGTTGACTTTGACGAAGGCGAACGATCAAAAGAATCCTCCGTTCGGTCTTTTTTCATTCGTATTCTGCAGGATGACGAGATAGTTGAATGATTCGTTTTTTCCCAATAATGTAAACAATTCATCCTGATATGTTCTCAGATCTGAAAGTAGATTGATGAGCTTATCATAATTTGAGAATCCTACTTTTTTCAGATATTCTTTGTTTTCTTCTATATATTCCCAGCATTCGTCTATCTCTTTCTGTTTGGTAATGAAGATGTTTTCTTTTTGTATGTATGCTTGGATAATCTCATCCAGTGTAACGAGAAAATGAGAAAGCTCTTTGTCGAATGTCCGTGTATAAAATGCTATCTGTCAGAGATCCTCTTTGAAAATATCGATCTTGTTTTTGCTAGAGAGTATATCGCTGACTTTTGCAAAAAATACGAAAAAAATGAAACACACTACAATGAGGATAACGAACGTTCCATTGAGGTATTTGAGATAATATTTTCGTGTCTTCTTGTTCTCTTTACTGATGCCAAATTGTTTCATGATATGCTACTATATATAAGGTAGATGAGGTTATGGTAATTATTTTTTATATTCAAACAAGCAATTTTTCTTTTTTTACTTGAAATTGTGTATGAGATTGTTATACACCTCAAACAGCTTTATTTTTTTGTATGGCTAAAAACACCACAGCCAGCCCTGCTAAAGCCGGGTTTCACTTCGTTCCAGTCCGCATCTTAAAGCTGTTTTTGTATGATAAGCCAGGGTAGCTCAGTGGTA
This sequence comes from uncultured Candidatus Peribacteria bacterium, assembly GCA_964560855.1. Taxonomy (GTDB): domain Bacteria; phylum Patescibacteriota; class Gracilibacteria; order Absconditabacterales; family Absconditicoccaceae; genus CAJBLF01. The sequence continues at coordinate 33,904 of CAZLLU010000005.1, forward strand.
GAGCAGAGGCCTGAAAAGCCTTGTGTCGGCAGTTCAATTCTGCCTCCTGGCACCATGAACTGCTTCGCAGAATTAATAATTAATAATTCCTAATTTCTAAACGTATTAGGGTTTAAAAATTGAAAATTAGAAATTTAAAATTGCACTATGGGCATATAGCTCAGTTGGTTAGAGCGCGTCTCTGATAAGGACGAGGTCGGTGGTTCGAGTCCACCTATGCCCACCAGAAACATTGTACAATTGGTCGTTGTCAACTCAAGTCTAGCCCGGGGATTAGCTCAGATGGCTAGAGCGCTTGGTTTGGGACCAAGAGGCCGCGAGTTCGAGTCCCGCATCCCCGAGATGTAAAAATCTCAAAAAAATTGTTCCAGCTGGGTGGATGGCTGAAGCGATAGACCGCTGTCAACGCATTGGCGACTTCATCCCCTGAAGGTCGTATGGCCTTAGATCTTGCTGTAAATACAATGATCCCCTAGGGATTTATTATGTACAGCCCTATGGTTTCGGAAAGAACGATAGCGTATCCATATAGACGGATATAGACTACCGGATCAATCGAAATCAATATTTTGTTTACAATTTTCAAAAAATCTGTTGCAATTTATACCGAAATTGGTATGGTAACAGTCCACGCGTTTTTTTTTAACCGTGTATTTCTATTTTAATTTTTAAATATATTTACCTATGGCTAACAAAGTTCACGTCAATGTAGGTACCATCGGTCACGTAGATCATGGAAAGACAACATTGACAGCAGCGATTACTAAGGTTGCTGCAACCAAAGGATTTGCTCAGACTCTGGACTATGCTCAGATCGACAATGCTCCAGAAGAGAAGGCAAGAGGTATTACCATTAGTACCAGACACGTAGAGTACGAAACTGAAACAAGACACTACGCACACATCGATTGTCCAGGACATGCCGATTACGTCAAAAACATGATCGTCGGTGCTGCTCAGATGGATGGAGCTATTCTTGTAGTAGCTGCAACTGATGGACCAATGCCTCAGACAAGAGAACATGTTCTTCTTGCTCACCAGGTTAATGTTCCTAAGATCGTCGTATTCTTGAATAAATGCGACATGGTTTCAGATCCTGATGAACTTGATCTTGTAGAAGAAGAAATAAGAGATGTATTAAAGAAAAACCATTATGATGAAAACTCTCCAATTGTTAGAGGTTCAGCTCTCAAAGCAATGGAACATTCAGAAGATGCAGAAGGAGATGCTAAATGTATTTGGGATCTTCTTAAAGCATTGGATGAATATATTCCAGTTCCTGTAAGAGACAATGACAAACCTTTCCTTATGCCAGTAGAAGATGTCTTCTCTATCAAAGGAAGAGGAACTGTTGCAACAGGAAGAATCGAAAGAGGTATTGTTAAGATGAATGATGAACTTGAAATCCTTGGACTCGGAATGGAGCCAAAGAAAACAGTCATCACTGGAGTTGAGATGTTCCACAAACAATTCGATCAAGCTGAATCTGGTATGAACGTTGGATTGCTTCTTAGAGGTATTGAAAAAGATCAGATAGAAAGAGGACAAGTTCTCTGCAAACCAGGAACAGTCAATGCTCACACTAAATTCGAGGCTGAAGTATACGTATTGAAGAAAGAAGAAGGTGGAAGACATACACCTTTCATGACAGGATACAGACCACAATTCTTTTTGAGAACTACTGATGTTACCGGAACTATTACTCTCAAGGCTGGTGTCGAAATGATTATGCCTGGAGATAATGCAAAGATCGATGTAGAATTGATCTATCCAGTAGCTTTGGAAGAAGGATTGAGATTCGCAATTAGAGAAGGTGGAAGAACAGTTTGAGCATGAGTTGTAACTAAGGTTCTATAATAGTTTTTTGCACTTTATTGCTCCGCACAGCCTAGCGCTGTGCGGAGACCTAAATTGTAAGAAAAAAATTATTTTACTCTCTACTACTATATAGTATGACTGACAAAAAATCTCAGAAGACTAAATTGAGGATCAAGTTGAAAAG